>QZKB01000105.1 GCA_003599415.1 Ignavibacteriales bacterium
TAAGATTTAAAATTTCGGAACGTGGCGCAGTCCGGTAGCGTACTTGAATGGGGTTCAAGGGGTCGCGGGTTCAAATCCCGCCGTTCCGACTAAAGGCATTTTCATAAATGCCTTTTTTTGTTTTTAACCTTTTCTTACTTTTACACACAAAATTTAGGAATAAAATTGCTACCAGATAAACCAAACTCTTATTGCGGAATATTCGGAATATATGGCAATCAATCGTCATCAATAATTACTTATTATGGTTTACACGCATTGCAACATCGTGGCCAGGAAGCTTCCGGAATTGTCTCTGCTGAAGAAAGAGAAAATGGTAAAATAATTTTTAATGTTCATAAGAGTTTAGGATTAGTATCAGAAGTTTATGATGATAACATTTTAAATAATGATCTGAAAGGTTTTGCAGCAATCGGACATAACCGGTATTCTACTACCGGTGCTTCAGAATCAAGAAAGAACATTCAGCCTTTCGTTGTAAACTACAGAATGGGACACCTTTCCGTTGCTCATAACGGTAATCTTACAAATGCTTATATCTTAAGAGAAAAGCTTGTTGACGACGGAGCCATATTTCAGACAACAAGTGATACGGAAGTCATTCTTCATTTAATTGCACGAAGCAAGCTAAATGACCAGGTTGAACAGGTTAAAGAGGCTCTGAAATTAATTGAAGGAGCTTACTGCCTTGTGATACTTACTAACGATAAACTTATTGCAGCAAGAGATCCGCACGGATTCAGACCTTTGGTAATTGGAAAATTAAACGGCAGTTTTATAATATCGTCTGAAACCTGTGCATTAGATATTAATCAGGCCGAATATATCCGCGATGTTGAACCCAATGAGATGATAGTTATCGACAGGGATGTAACTTCAATTGAGAATTTGAAAAGTTTTAAGATTCACGAAACTCAACCGGTTAAAAAGCAATGCATCTTTGAATATATTTATTTTTCCCGCCCGGATAGCAGAATCTTTGGCCATAGTGTAGATAAAATGAGACGAAAGCTTGGAAAAATTTTAGCTAAAAATCATCCTGTCAAAGATAAGGAAGATCAAAAAGTAATTGTAATAAGTGTACCGGACAGTTCTAATACCGCAGCTTTAGGATACGAAAGCCAGCTTATTAAAGATGGCATTAAAGCTAAATTTGAAATTGGATTGATAAGAAGCCATTATATAGGCAGGACGTTTATTATTCCCGGCCAGCATAAAAGAGAGATTGGGGTCAGAGTAAAATTTAATATTGTTAAAGGCGTACTTCATAATAAAACAGTTGTTCTTGTAGATGATTCAATTGTAAGAGGTACAACATCTAAACAACTTGTAAACCTTATTAAAGAGGCCGGACCTAAAGAAATTCATATTAGAATTTCCTCTCCGCCAATTATAAATCCTTGTTTTTACGGTATGGATTTTCCATCCAAGGAAGAATTGATTGCTTACAATATGAAATCTGATATTGATAAGATCAGAGAATACCTTGACGTTGACAGTTTAGAATATCTGACTATTGATGAACTGCTTGATGCAATGGTTGAACAGGAACCTGAACATTTTTGTACAGCATGCTTCTCAGGTAATTATCCAACAGACATAAATAGCTCCATTAACAAGGAAGTTTATGAAGAGTAAATTATTTTTATTCTTCTTTATACTTACTGCAGTTACATTTTCTAAAACCACATTTTTCATTAAGTACAGGAAAAATGTAACCGCAAATGAAATCGAATCGATTATTGCAACTAAAAATTTAGGATTAAAACAAACCAATTCGGTTTTATCCAAAAACAGTTCTAATATTTCTATAAAATATTTTGCAAAAGGATTAGGAAAAGAATCTGATGCTCTTGTCAACATCATAAAGGTAGAAACTGATTCAGACCTTTCCCAAAGTGAACTTGAGAATATTTTTAGCTCTGTTGCTGATGTTGAATATGTGCAAAAGAGTAATACCTATAAAATTGATATTATTCCGGACGATGAACATTTATCGGAACAATGGGGTTTGGTTAATACTAATTCGTTTTCTGCATGGGATATAACTAAAGGAAGTGATACTGTTGTCGTTGGGGTAATTGATACCGGTATTGATTATCTCCATGAGGATATTTCTTCCAATATTTTCATAAACAAAAACGAAGACCTGAACGTCAACAATAAACTTGATGCCGCTGATTTAAACGGAATTGATGATGATAACAACGGTTTTGTTGATGATGTTATTGGCTGGGATTTTACTGACAGACAGGGATTTCCTTTTGATTCTACAGGCGGAGATTATCTGAATTGGGATAATAATCCTTTAGACGATAACGGCCACGGTACAAATGTAGCAGGAATAATTGCTGCAGAATCAAATAATAAAATTGGAATTTCCGGCATCGCACCTAATGTAAAATTACTTAACCTGCGGGCTTTCGATCCTACTGGTAACGGAGAAGAAGACGATGTTGCTGCTGCAATTCTTTATGCAGTTAAACAAAAAGTAAAAGTTATTAATATGAGTTTTGGTGATGCATCTTTCTCTTTGGTTCTTAAAGATGTAATTAATTATGCATACAACAAAGGTGTTATTCTAATTGCAAGTGCGGGGAATGATGGGAAAAATATTCTGCATTATCCTTCAGGTTATTCTGAAGTACTTAGTGTGGGAGCTTCAACTAAAGAAGATTATATAGCTAACTTTTCAAACTATGGTTCTACTATAGATTTAATTGCACCTGGTTCAGAGATATTTACTACTGCAATTGGAAATGGATATACGAGCATTGCCGGAACATCTGCAGCAGCACCTTTTGTAAGCGGTGTGGCAGCCTTAATTAAATCTGTAAAGAATTTTTCACCGGATGAGGTTTATCAGGTACTAAAATCTACAAGTGACGATATTCAACCGGTTGGATGGGATGACAGAAGCGGTGCCGGAAGATTAAATGCATTTAATGCGCTTAGCGCTTTGGCTCCTGCAATCGTAAAATTTGATTCACCCAAACAGGATTATTGCACTAACAAAGATTCAATGATAATAATTGTTACTGCATTGTCCCCGTATTTTGTCAATTATGATCTGGATTATGGAATTGGAAATAACCCTACAACCTGGACAACACTTATAGACAAACAAACCAACCAGGTTAATAATAAAAACATCTTTAATCTTTCGGTTAAAAATTTTAAGGATTCGGTTTATACATTACGCTTGCTTGTAAGACAAGTTAACGGTAGAAATCTCGAAGAAAGAATAAATTTCATTATTGACAGAACACCACCACAGATAGAATTGGTTTCTCTAAGCAGTGCTTATTATGGTGAAAAATCAACTGTGCTTGCACAGGTTTATACAAGCGATATCAGTACATTAAAAATGTTCTACAGGCAAAAGGGAACAGCAAATTTCAGCTTTACATCTCTTGATGGTTTTAACACAAATACTTTTTTTGTAAAACAACTTCATTACGGTTTCATCCCGAAATCAATTTTAAATTCTAATACCACTTATGAAATTTATTTTGAAGCAGAAAATTTAGCGGGATTAAAAAGCATCTTGAAGAACAAGGATAATTATTACGAAGTAACCTCCGACAAAAGCTTCAATTTAATTCCTGAGTATAAACAGGATTTTACATTACCATATGGAAACATCTTTAAAAATCCGGTCAATTTTACAAATCAGAATTATTCTGAGCTGTTACTTCAGGAAGCTGTGAATTCAAATTACTCAACCTACTTGTATAAATTAGAAGGAAACCAATTAATAAAAGTTGATTCAACAAAAACAAAATTTCCAAAGGAGTTCGGAGACTTTAACAATAATGGTAAATGGGATTTGTTAAGCTCATTCAGCAGAAGCGGAATTATTGATGAGCAAAGTAATTCAAGTTCCACTTCACTTAATCAACAATATATTGATACCACAGGAAACTTTTTTCCGATTCTTGCAAGAGATATAGACAATGATGGAAAAATTGAAGTACTCTCTTTAATGAAAGATTCGGTTTTAGCTGTGTGGCAGGTTAATAATAACCTGTCAGTTACTTTGGAAGATACTCTCAGAAATTTTTCGCAAAAAGATAAATCAGATTCTGAGACAAATATTTTTCCGTTCGCAAATGCAGAAATAGCTGACGCGAACAATGATGACAAGTATGAAATCTGGGCAGTTGATCATGACGGCGATATAATGAGTTTTGGCGTTGATGGTATTAATTCATATTCTGGAAGTGAAGTAATCCATACGGATTTTGCAAGTACTGCTTCAATAATTTCCAAAGGTAATTATGATGGAGACAATATTGAAGATATTGCCGTACTGCTGCAATCTTCCGAAAATTATAGTATCGCTCCTTATAATTTTCTTTTAGTGTTTAATACTAACGGAAATAAATTGAATGTTGTTTTTGAAAAATATTTTATTGATCCTTCCGCCGAATATAATTCATCATTCAGAAAAGTTGAAAGCGCACTAAGATTAACCGACATTAATAATGACCAGGTTGATGAGATCATTCTTTTTGCTTTTCCTTACTCATATATTTTCAGTTATGATGGCGGAAAGAATACGGTCATTAACTACAAAGAAAATATAAATTCAAATTGTGTTTTTATCGGGGATATTAATTCAAACGGAATTCCTGAGGTGGCGTTTCCAAATCCGGGTGGAATAGATTTTTACGAATTTATTAAAACAGATAGACCTAACACTCCCAATAATTTAACTGGATTTAGTGTTGATTCAACCTCTGTTCAATTATCCTGGGAAGGGAATAGCAACAAATATTACATTTTAAGAGGAGTGAATAATTCACTGTCAATAGTGGATTCAACTGATGGAAATATTTATTTAGATAAAAATGTATCCAAAGGTGCAAAGTATTTCTACCAGGTTATCGCAACTGATGAAACAAAAATTATTAAAAATTCTTCTCCGAGTAACATTGCTGAAATATTTGTTCATAACCCGGCAAAAGTAATCGGAGCAAAAAGTTTATCATCAAAGAATATTCTTTTAACCTTTGATGAAAAAGTAAAAAATACTATTGAGAATATTCAATCATTCAAAGTTAATAATTCTGTAATCCCTTCATCAGTATCATCGGAATCCGAATACTCTTATCTGCTCAGTATGAAAGAATCTCTGTCGGTAGGGGAGAACAGAATAATAATTAATGGATTGAGAGATTTTTACAATTCGCCGATTGCTACAGTTACAGTTTCCTTTGATGTCCAACAAACGGAGCAGCAAGAACAGTTTTATATTTCTTCATTTAGATTGGAATCAAGTAATGAAGTAAGAATTAATTTTAATCTGGCTGTAAATCAGAATTCATGCCTTCAGTTCTCAAATTATGAATTCAATCCTTCAAACTCAGTTACTTCAGTTAGTTTTGCCGATGGAGAAAACAACTCAATCACATTGAAAACAGAAAAACCAGTGTCTTCCATTGGTAAAGAATTCAGGTTAAAACTGAAAAATATTTTTTCATCTGAGAGTACCGGAAGTATAAAAATAAATGAAGAAACCGGCAGCTACATTATTCTTTCATCTTATGCAGACCATCTTGAAAATGTTTTTGTATACCCATCTCCAGTAAGATTAAAGGATAATAATTTTCTTACGTTCGCCAACCTGACTAAACGGGCAAAGATTATTATATTTAACCTCAATGGAAATAAAATTAAAGAACTTTATGAAGACAACGGTGATGGCGGAGTTGAATGGGATCTGAAAACAGACGACGGCAGCGTCATCAGTTCAGGTGTTTATATTTACAGGGTAACAAGCATTGACGATAAGAACAACGAAGGCAATAATAAAATAGGTAAATTCGTGGTAATAAAATGATTAAAGGCATTAAGCTTGATGAAATTTTTACTTTAGCGAATCTTCTTAGCCTTATAAGATTATTATTCTGCTTCCCGGTAATATATCTTATAATGGTAATGGACAGAGCATACTCAATAAGAATAATAACCGTAATCGTTCTTCTTATTGCGGCATCCACTGATTATCTGGATGGCTACTTTGCAAGAAAATTTAACAAGGTAAGTGAACTTGGCAAAATAATTGATCCTTTAGCAGACAAAGCGTTGGTTGGAGTAATCGTTCTGTTCCTTTACATCAAAGGAGAAATATCTGATTTTTATATAACTATTACTTTAGGAAGAGACTTATTGATTTTCTTGGGTGGAATGTTTGTTTCAGTTAAAGTCGGGAAAGTAATCCCTTCCGATATGGTAGGTAAAATAACAGTAACAGTAATTGGATTTTTTCTGCTTTCGGTTATTCTGAAATTAGAGCAATACCAAAACCCAATCTTTTTATTTTTTGAATATTCAAGCATAGCACTCATTTTTATATCATTCATAAATTATACCGTAAGAGGTTATAAAATATTAAGGACTAATTCATAATGAAATTATTCAGCAACATAAATTTTAATAAACTTAAAGAAGGCTTAGCAAAAACAAGAGACAAACTCGTTAACAAGATAGTGGAAACTGTTTCCGGAAAAGCAAAACTTGATGAAGAAATTCTTGAAGAACTGGAAGATGTTTTATTAAGCAGCGATCTGGGATTTGATACGACAGAGAAAGTAATAAACAATACAAAGATAAAACTAAAATCAATTAAGGACAGAAGCCAGGATAGCATTCTTAACACTATTCAGGAAGAGCTTACGAATATTCTTTTAGAAAACTATAAAGGAAGAATTGAAAACGAGATTGATAAATTCAAACCGTATGTAATTTTGATTGTTGGTGTAAACGGAGTAGGTAAAACCACAACAATAGGAAAGCTTGCCCATAATTTTAAAAAGTCCGGTTTAGATGTTTTAATTGGTTCGGCAGATACATTCAGGGCCGCTGCTAATGAACAGCTTGAAATTTGGGCAAAGCGGGCAGGTGTTGAAGTAATAAATGGAAACAATACCACTGATCCATCCGCTGTTGTGTTCAATACACTACAGGCGGCAGTTAAAAGAAAAGCTGATGTTGTTATTATTGATACTGCCGGCAGACTACATACAAAGCAGCACTTGATGGAGGAATTAAGAAAGATTGACAAAGTAATTAAAAAGGTAGTCGATTATGGTCCGAATGAAACATTCTTAATTCTGGATGGAACTACCGGACAAAATGCGGTTATACAGAGCGAAAATTTTAATCAGGTTACTAAACTAAGCGGAGTTATTATAACTAAACTTGATGGAACAGCAAAAGGAGGAGTTATTTTCCAGGTCAGTTCGAAATTCAATTTACCGATTAGATATATTGGTGTTGGGGAGGGAATAGAAGATTTACAGGATTTTGATCCTAAATTATTTGTATCAGCTCTATTCTCTAAAACTTAATTTCTAAAAGGCTTAGAATGAAAAAGATAATTATAATTAATCCTATTGCCGGCAGAGGCAGATGCGAAAAGATAATCCCAAAAATTAAAGAAACCATAAAAAAACAGGTGCATGATTTTGATATTCTTTTGACTGAAAGAAAAAATCATGCAAAAGAGTTTGTTGCCAGCCTTAAAGATGAACTAAAAGTTATCTATTCAGTAGGCGGAGATGGTACTATAAATGAAATTGTAAATGGAATAAAAAATTTTGAGAATACAATCCTTGGAATTCTGCCTTTTGGTTCAGGTAATGACTTTGCAAAATCCTTAGGTATAAAACACGATCTTACTACTTTAGATAAAGTACCAGAAACTAAAAAAATTGATATCGGAAAGGTATCTTACAAAATATCGTCCTCTGAGGCGCTTAATGAAACTTTCTTTGTAAATAGTCTTGGGATTGGATTTGATGCCCTTATAGCTCACCTAATAGCGAAAAACAAGACTTTAAAAGGCTTACCTCTGTATTTATCGGCTGTATTTAAAGGAATAACAAAGTTTAATTCCTTTGAAGCTGAAGCTAAGTTTGATGATGACATTTATCGTGGAAAAAGATTATTAATTGCAATTGGCAATGGTAAAACATCCGGAGGTGGTTTTAAACTTAATCCTTTTGCAGAACTTTTTGATGGAAAACTCGATGCTTGTTTAGTTGAGGATTTATCTCATCTTAATATTTTAAGAAAACTTCCAAAGGCAATTCTAGGTACTCATGCAAATCTAAAAGAGGTTTCGATTAAAACATTTAAGGATTCAGTGATCGAATTAAAACAATCAACCTGGATGCATTCTGATGGGGAAGTAGTAAGTGATTCAGTAAATTATGTAAAGACATCTATACTGAATAAACAATTAGAGGTGATAATCAATTAAATCATAGTTTACATAATATATATTATCAGCCTCTCTTCTTTGTCTATATCAGTATTTATAAAATCCCTCACCGGTTTTCCTTCCTAACTTATTTGCATTAACCATATTTCGTAATAATGGACAAGGCCTGTATTTATCATCTCTGAATCCATCATACAAAACCTCCATAATTGATAAGCACACATCCAACCCGATGAAATCCGCAAGCATCAATGGACCCATAGGATGATTCATACCTGATTTCATAACTTTATCAATATCTTCTTTTGAACCCACACCTTCCATCAAAGCAAAAACTGCTTCGTTAATCATCGGTATCAATAAACGATTAGAAATGAATCCCGGGAAATCCTTAACCTCAACCGGTACTTTATCCAACCTTTCCGTTAATTCATATATATGTTTAAAGGTATCATCAGATGTTAAATGACCTCTTATTATTTCAACCAATTTCATAATTGGAACCGGATTCATAAAATGCATACCGATGAATTTTTCAGGCCGGTTGTTTTTAGCTAATTCTGTAATTGATATCGATGAAGTATTAGTAGCAAAAATTGTATCCTTCGGAAATATTTTTTCAAGCTCGATAAATAAATCAATTTTGGCTCGTTTATCTTCATAAATTGCCTCAATAATTAAAGGTGTTTCTGGCGGTATTAATTTGTAATCATTCAGAAATGTAATTCGTTTTAATCCGTCATCAGCAATAACCGGATTGATTGTCCCATTAGTAACAAGTTTATCAAGACTGGACTGTATCTTGCTATTCGCTTTATCCAGTGACTTTTTATCTTTATCAACCAGGAAAACTTTCAAACCTTTTGTAGCAAAAACCTGAGCAATCCCGCTGCCCATTGTACCAGCCCCAAATACACCTAATGATGATATCATTTAACTTCCTTTCAAATTATTAAAATCTAATCATCATTTTAAGAAAAATTATTTTGTGTTGCTTATTTCCTCAAACATTTTTTCAAGCTCAAAGGATAGACAACATTTCAACTTACAGCATGGTCCGCTTAACTTGGAAAAATTGGAAACATTATTTTGTTCAGCAGCAAGATGAGTTGAAATTCTTTTAAAGTTTCCTAAAAAACTTGAGCAACAGAATTCCCTGCCGCAAGTACCAATCCCACCAATTTTTTTCGCTTCATCTCTAACCCCTATTTGCCTCAATTCAATTCTTGTTCTAAACTCCCCTGCCAAATCTTTAGCTAATTCCCTGAAATCAATTCGGCCGTCAGCGGTATAAAAGAAGAAGAGTTTATTTCTGTCAAACTGATAATGAACTCTTACCAATTTCATCTGGAGGTTATATTTTAAAGCTTTTGACCTGAAAGATTCTTTTGCTCTTTCTTCATCGGCACTATTTCTTTTTAATGTTACTAAATCTTCTTCTTCGGCTTTTTTTAATATCCTGGGAAGATGTTCTCCGTATAAACCTAACCGCTGTCTTTTAGCTTTGATATAATTGCCTACTTCTTTAACTGTTGCAATTTCAGTAGCTTCTTCACACTGGACAATAACCAGGTCATCCTTCTTAAGTTCTGAAATCATATCATCCGGAACCATAACAAAGAAAATATTTAAAATGCCGCTGCATTTTGCTTCGATAATAATTCTTTCATCGATCGGAACATAGTTTGAATTTTCAGCATAACTTGCCTGGCAGCTATTAGTTTTAGCACTGGGAACAATTAAGTTTTCAGCAAGAAGATCTAGATATTGGTTTGTATAATAATTTTTATTGAGTGCAGAATTTTCTTCTAACGTCTCAGTTTTCTCAGCAACAATTTCTTCGAGTTCCAATTTTAACCCTGTCACCTTATTGAAGATAGCTCAAATATAATGTTCAATATTGCAATATTCAAGTTCAGATTACGTAAAATATTATCATGAATAACAGAAAGTTTATCTAAAGCATTATTAACGGAGGCTGTTGAATACTTCTGGGCAAACTTTTCTAAAGTTTCAGAATGATTGAGAAAGTGTAACTGGTCCTTATAATTTCTTATCCTCTGAACATCAGCAAGCCAAATTATAATTAAATTCATCAAGTGCTTTATAAGCTCAACCTGGTCATCTGAAATAAAGCCATTGATTTCTTTTAGTGCTGATGAATATTTGCCTGATAAACAATTTCTAAGGATATTGACAACTAACTTTTGTGCAGCATCTATATCAATTTCAAGTAACCTTGATGCTTCATAAATAGATCCCGAAGAAAAGTTTGCAACCGAATGAGCATTATCCGGTTCAATTTTGAAATGCCTAATTAAAATACTTGCAATCTCGTCATTGCTCAACGGATCAAAATGAATTTTTACACATCTTGATTTAATTGTTTCCAATAACAAATCAGCTTTATCCGTAATAAGGATAAAAATAAATCCTGGTGGCGGTTCTTCTAAGCTTTTAAGTAAGGCATTCTGAGCCTCCTCGCTCATTAAATGTGCATCTTCAATAATTATAAACCGGTATGCTACGTCAGATAAATTGTAAGATAGAAAATCTTTAATCTCTCTTATGCTATTAATTTTTATGTTGTTAGCACCGGGAATATTTATTTTATAATAATGATTTTTTATCTTGGAACTTAATTCGGTTTTATATAATTCAAATGTCTCTTTGCTTAATTTCTCTAAAGCAGAATCGCTGGCGTTTTCATTTTTCCCTCTGGGCAGAGGTATGATATACTTGATATACGGCTCTTGCAAATTGTTGATTTTACTTTTGGTGCTATCATTCAATTTTGAAGATTTTGAATTAAGTAATTCAATAAGTTCTAAAGCAGTATGAAACTTTCCAACACCTTTGGTTCCGTAGAAAAGAAAAGAATGTGGTAATTTAGATGAGCCAATTATTTTTAATAATTCTTCCTTTACCCTTTTTTGCCCGACTAAACTTTCAAATCCAACCATCGTTTTTAACAATCAAATCACCAAATTAATAAGAGACCGGTAAAATCCCCCGGATAATTAAGTACAGATAAAACTATAAACTAATTCTCGTCATCATCAGAATAGAAGAAATCCTCATCACTCGGATAATCTGGCCAAATATCTTCAATAGATTCATATGGTTCATCAGAATCTTCAAGCTCCTGCAGATTTTCAACTACTTCAATAGGCGCTCCTATTCTTTCAGCATAATCGATAAGTTCCTCTTTTGTTGCTGGCCAAGGGGCGTCATCAAGATAAGATGCCAGTTCAACTGTCCAAATCATAATTTAACTCCAAAGATTACTTCTTCAGGGATGGTTCAAAAGCAATAAAATCGTCAAAAATAAAATCCATTGGATTTTGTTTAACGCCATTATAAATTACTTCATAATGCAAGTGTGGTCCACTGGAAAGGCCGGTATTTCCGGTCTTAGCAATTATTTGAGCCCTTTTAATTTTATCTCCAACTTTAACATTCACAGAAGATAAATGTCCGTAGACTGTTCTATAACCAAAACCATGGTCAAGTTCTATACATAAACCTAAGCCGTTTCTGTAACCAACAAATTCAATGCTGCCGCTACCAGACGCTTTAACAGGTGTTCCAACATCTGTAATAATATCAACACCCTCGTGCATCCTTGTATATCCAAGTACAGGATGAAAACGCATACCAAAGCCATGCGATCCAAAAGTGCCATTACTTGGTTTGATTGCCGGTAATGCAGCAAACAATTTCTGGTTCTCTTTCAACTTTTTGGAAATATTTAAATAATTCCTTCTCTCAAATTCAAACTTACTTTGAATTGATTCAATATAGTTCGAAACCTTATCTACATCAATATCAGAATTTGAAGATATTAATTTGGGAATATTTTCAAATGAGTTACCACCGGTTCCGAATAATTTTTCTTCAGCAGGAACGGGAGGTAAATTTGCTGCAATTCTTAAATCATCGTTGGTTTTAGATAAATCAGCCAAATCAAGATTTAATTTTTCGTAAAGTACAACAAGTTCTTTAATTTTTTTAGTAAGGTTTTTGTTTTCGTATTTAAGATTTGCAATTTCAGAGTCAGAATTCATAATGGAATTAATGAAGTAGAAACCTCCGAAAAGTAAGGAGGTAAGCAATAATGTTGAAATTCCGACTGAAATCAGGAATTTTTTATTAAAATTCTTAATTTCAACGAATTTTAACCTGGTTTTTGAAAAATAATAAAAATTGCTCATAATCGATTGCGAAATTATTAAATTAAGTATTACAAGTCAAGTTTAAAAAAGATTTTTTATCATTCAAAATCATGCTCAAAGTAATCAATAAATCTTTTATCCTCATATCTCTTGTTTCCGCTTAATTTATCCTCCAGTCTTTTCTTAAAAACTTTGGCAGGTTCGTACCCATAGTGCTTCAGAAGGTAATTTAAAGCAATTACCTCTGTAATAACTGTGATATTTTTTCCTGGTATAATTGGTAATTTTATATGTGGTACTTCAACTTCAAGGAGATTAAAAAATCTGTCATCCAAACCCGTACGCGTATATTCTGATTTCTCGTCCCAGACCTCAAGTTCAACAATCACTTCAAGTCGTTTTTGAAACCGGATTGCTCTTACACCAAAAATACTCTTAACATCAATTAAACCTACACCGCGTACTTCCATAAAATGTTTAACAAGTTCAGTACCGGCGCCAATCAGAATGCCCTCCCCTTTTTTTGTAATTATAATTACATCATCTGCAACCAACCTGTGCCCTCTTTCAACAAGGTCAAGTGCGACTTCGCTTTTGCCAATTCCGGATTTTCCAATAAACAAAATTCCTATTCCGTAGACATCTACAAAAGAACCATGGATGGAAATTCTGGGAGCAAACTGGTCATCCAGAAAATCACTAATCAGGTAAGATAATTTAGTAGTAGAATATGTCGAACCGAATATTGCAACATGGTGTTCATTTGCTAATGCAATCATTTCATCAAAAGGTTGATTGTTATCAGTCAGAATTATACACGGAATATCAAATTGAAATATTCTCTGAAATGCTTTCATTCTTTCAGTTTCTTTTAACTGTCTTAAATATTTCATTTCGGTATTACCAAAAACCTGAACCCTGTTAAAAGAGAACAGATCAACAAAACCGGCCAAAGCTAAGCCTGGCCGGTGTAAATTATGTTCAAATATTTTCCTGGAGAAACCAGAATTATCTGTGTAAAGAGAAAATTTAAATCGTTCTTTTACACTTTCATAAAAGAATTCGACTGTGATACTTTCCTTTTTAATTATATTTTTTTTGTCAAAATTAATCATGGATTTTTTCTACTCTTTTTGTATCTATAATTTTAGTTTTTCTCCTTTCAATTTGTTTCTCAATTTTTTCTACAGCAAAACCAACCGACTTTTTAAATTCTTCTGTTGTTACACTGGCCTTAAGTACTTTATGCGGTACCCTAACAACAATTTCGGCAGTTTTAAGGCTATCCTTTTGGTGCTGGAAGCTTAAGATAACATCAACATCAAAAATTTCATCCGTAATTTTTTCAAGTGACTTCAGTTGATCTGTGATAAACTCTTTCAAGTTATCTTTTGCTTTGAATTTACGGGATGTGATTTGTATGTTCATAATAGCTCCTTTTTTTATGATTTTGGATGAGCTTGTTTATAGATTTTTTTTAGTCTATCCACACTTATGTGCGTATAGATTTGCGTCGTAGAAAGATTTTCATGCCCTAGTATTTCTTTAACGGCAATCAAATCGGCACCATTGTCAAGCATATGTGTTGCCGCTGAATGACGTAAGATATGCGGACTGTTTTTTGTTCTATCACCTACCTGCGATAAATATTTGTTTACAATTTTGTGGACTAAACGGGAAGTTATACTTTTCCCTGAAGTAGATACAAATACAGGACTATCAAAATTATATGCTGTTCTTGTTTTCAAATACTCTTTTAAATATTGTAAGCAAAGATTTCCAACCGGAACAATTCTTTCCTTTGAACCTTTGCCTAAAACTTTTATTGTTCTTCCGCTGTAATCAATGTCATTAATGTTTAATCCACATAACTCTGAAACACGAATTGCCGATGAATATAGTAATTCGAATATTGCTTTAACAAGTAAAGTGTTATCAAGGTTTCTTGTTAGATCTGAATTTCCTGGGTTTTGTGAAATCCGGCTTAATATTTCTTCATACTCCTTGACAGAAAATATTTGCGGAAGTTTTCTTTTGATTTTTGGGCCGACTAAGTTTGCAGCAGGATTCTCCTTAATAAAATTTTCTTTTACAGAAAAATTAAAAAGTCCTCTTACCGAAGTAAGTTTTCTCGATATTGTTGAAGTTGTGCGTTTTTGGTTTTTATTATTTAATCTTTTAAGTGATGCAATTTTATTTTCTTTTTCAGACTCAGTCAAATGCATCAAGTACCTTCTTAATGTTTTTATATTGATTTCCTGAATCTCAGTTTTATTCAAGGTATTACAGTATTCGCAAAACTCTCTCAGGTCAACACTATATGCTCTTACAGTATTAATCGAAAATCTTTTTAATTTTTTAAGGCTTTCCAGATAAAGTTCAGCGCTATCTTCAATTTTCATTTTCTACTGGTTCTTTTTCTTCCTGAAGAATTTCGGTACTGCAATTAGGGCATTTTAAATATTCACCTTTTTTTGCAGTATACCTTTTTTCCATATAGGTAGAATCACCATTAGGACAAGAAACATTTTCCGGTTTATGCCACATTACAAAATCACAATCAGGATATCTTGAGCAACCGTAAAAAGTTTTGTTCCTTCTCGAAATCCTTTCAGTAATTTTACCTTCTTTACACTTAGGACAATTGATGTCTAATGTTATTGGTTTTATGAAATCGCAATCGGGATATCTTTCACATCCAATAAATTTGCCATACTGACCTTTCCTTATAATAGTTTTTGCGCCGCATTTTTCACACGTATCTCCCGTATAAACAGTTTCTTCCTTCTCATTTAACATTTCTCTAAAAGATTTGATGTTCTTACATTCAGGATAATTACTGCAGGCAAAAAACTTTCCGAATCTGCCTGTTTTTATTATCATTTCATTACCGCATTTTTCACAGTAAATTTTTTCGATATTAGCTTCAACTTTTTCCAGATCTTTCGCAAACGGTATATAAAAATCATTCAGTACAGTAGTGTAATCAATTTCACCTGAAGCAATAGAATCAAGTTCTCCTTCCATCTTTGCTGTGAAATTAACATTTAAAATATCCGGAAAACTTTTAACTAGAATGTCATTGACCTTTTTCCCTAGTTCAGTCGGTTTTAACCTTCGTTCTTCTGTAATGACATATTTTCTTTCCTGGATTGTACTTACAATTAAAGCATATGTACTTGGTCTGCCAATACCTTCGCTCTCTAATTCTTTAATTAAAGTACTTTCCGTAAAACGAGCCGGCGGTTTTGTAAAATGCTGTGTTTCATGAGAATCATTAAGATATACATTATGATTTGTTTCCAGTCCCAATGGAATCCAATCATTTTCACCTTCATCTTTTCCGTTCATGTCTTCAGTCTGTTCCTGGTATACCTGCAGGAATCCATCAAATTTAATTGCAGTACCTGAAGCCCTGAAAAGAAATTCATCTGCTTTAACTTCAATTGTTGTAGTTTCAATTAAGGCAGGATTCATTTGTGAAGCCACAAACCTCTTCCAGATTAACTCATATAATTTAAATTGCTTAGCATCCAAATACGGTTTTACAAATTCCGGAGTATATTTGAGAGATGTAGGCCGAATAGCTTCGTGCGCATCCTGAACGTTTACAGCATTTTTTTTCTCAAATGACCTTGCAGTTTCAGGAAGATAATTTTCACCATATGTTGCTTTAATATATTCTCTTAAATCCGGCAGAATTTCAGGGCTGATTCTCATCGAATCTGTTCGCATATAAGTAATTAAACCAACTGTACCTTCATCACCAAGATCTATCCCTTCATAAAGATTCTGAGCAAGCATCATAGTTTGTTTTGGTCTGTACCTTAAACTTTTGGACGCTTCAGCCTGCAATGTACTTGTTATAAATGGTGGAGCAGGATTTCTTCTACCTTCTTTTTTGATGATATCTGAAATAACAAAGTTTTCTTTTTTCTCAACACGTGCAAGAATGTCATTAGCCTGTTGTTCATTAGTAATTGCAATATTAGTAAGATTAAATTCTCGCCAATCATCTTCTGTCATTACAGGTTTTGGCTGTACTTTGATAGTTTTGCCGTCAATCTCAACAAGTTTAGCTTTAAAAGTTTCTTTGTTTTCTGCAGCAAAGTTTGCCCAGATAGCCCAGTACTCGGTAACAATAAATTTTTCAATCTCTTCTTCACGTTCACAGATCAATCTTAAAGCCACAGACTGAACTCTGCCTGCCGAAAGAGAATTCTCAGATGAATGGAATATATACTTCCATAAAAGCGGGCTTATTTTATAACCAATTATTCTGTCCATCACCCGTCTTGCTCTTTGAGAAATAACAAGATGGGTATCAATATTATTTGGATTTTTAATTGCTTTTAAAATTGCATTCTTGGTTATCTCGTTAAACAAAACACGGTGAATAGTAGCCTGGGTATTATCTGCAATAACATCTGCAATATCCTGCGCTATTGCTTCACCTTCACGGTCCGGGTCAGTTGCTATAAAAACATTTTTACTTTTTGATGCCATGCTTTTAATTTTTTTTATAACATCCCCTTTTCCCCTTATATTCAAAAGCTGTGGTTTAAAGTTATCTTCTATATCAACGCCAAGTTTTGTCTTAGGTAAATTTCTTATGTGTCCAACGGTTGCTTCAACGTGATAGTCTCTTCCCAGATACTTATTAATGGTTTTAGCTTTAGATGGTGATTCAACAAGAACGAGATTTTTGCTCATTAAAAGGACCTCAATTAATTAATATTGTCTGATGAAAATAGAATGTATCTGCTACCGGGTAGTATATCTTTTTCGA
>QZKB01000087.1 GCA_003599415.1 Ignavibacteriales bacterium
TAAACCATCTTTTATTGGAAGCTGCTGCGGTTCCAACCCGCATCATACTTTACAATTAAGCAATTACATTTCTTCACGAGATTTTACATGATTGATTACATCGAAATAAAAGCGCCTGCCAAAATAAACTTCGGATTAAATGTTATTTCAAAACGGGAAGACGGCTTTCATAACCTTGAGACAATCTTTTATCCATTAAAAGATTTGTATGATGAACTCCGTTTTACCCGGAGTAATAAATTTGAATTCACCTGTTCAGATAAAGAACTTGAGACTGATGACAATTTAATAATCAGGGCGAAGAATCTTTTGGAGAATGAATCGAAGAAGAAGATTAATGTAAGAATTGAATTGCAAAAAAATATTCCGCTCGGTGCGGGATTAGGCGGTGGTAGTTCTGATGCTGCTGCAACATTGCTTTCTCTTAATGATATGTTTGGGCTAAAATATGATTTGGACAAATTAAGAAGTTTTGCTCTTCAACTTGGTTCAGACGTTCCATTCTTTATTTCAGCGAAACCAGCCTTTGCAGAATCACGCGGAGAGAAGTTAACCTTAATTGATTTTGAAATTCCTTACCCGATTGTTCTAGTTAATCCAGGGATTCATATTTCGACCGCTGAAGCATATAAAAATATAAAATCAAAACCGGCTATGTTTAATCTGAAAGATTTAACAAATATAAAACTAACTGAGCCTTCTGATTATATAACCAAAGTTACAAATGATTTTGAAGATTATGCTTTCAACAAGCATCCTGAAATTGAAGAGATAAAAGAAAAGCTTTATAGTTTTGGGGCAAAGTTAAGCCTGATGACCGGCAGCGGTTCAACAGTATTTGGTATTTTTAATTCATTTAATGAAGCGGAAAAGGCAAAAGTTTATTTTGCTGAGAAGTATTTTGCGTTTATTAATCTGCCCGAAGAATATGATATTACTTTGCAAACTCTGAATTGATTAACTTATTTTCTCCTTCTGAGTAGACCGCATATTGAAATCCAAAATTAGTTGAATACCCTCCATATTCACCTTGCTTATTCAAAGCAATAAAACCAGCTATATCAGAAAATCCTTTAACTTTTTTCAGCAATCTTTCAACTGCAACCTTGCAGGCTTCAGTCGGGGACTTCCCCATTCTCATTTGTTCAACCACAAGATGAGATCCTACAATTTTAATTATAGCTTCACCTAAACCTGTTGCAGTTGCAGCACCAACTTCATTATCAACATATAAGCCGGCACCAATAATCGGCGAATCACCAATCCTGCCCTGCATTTTAAAACCCAATCCGCTCGTTGTGCATGCACCAGATAGATTTCCGTTTTTATCTAAAGCAATCATACCTATGGTATCGTGGTTTTTCTCGTCCGGTTTGTAAGGCGTATAATTATTTTCTTTAATCCATTTTTCCCAGGCAGCTTTAGATTGTGCAGTCAGCAGATTTTCTTTTTGAAATCCATTGGCAAGTGCAAATCTCAAAGCGCCTTCACCAACAAGCATTACGTGGGGAGTTTTTTCCATAACCAATCTTGCAACAGAGATTGGATGCATAATGTTCTTAAGAAATGCTACCGATCCTGCATTACAGTTTTCATCCATAATACAAGCATCTAAAGTTACGTTGCCGTCTCTATCAGGATAACCACCATATCCTACACTGGTAATATTCGGATCAGCTTCAGTTACTCTAACACCCTGCTCAACTGCATCTAACGCTCTACCATTATCTAAAAGAATTTCCCAGGCAACTTCATTTGCTTCAATACCATGCTGCCATGTTGATATTACAACAGGCTGATTCTGTTGTTGATTTATAGAAAATCCTACATCCTTAATATCAGGTTTAAATCCGGTTACTAATCCGGCTCCCACAACTGTTGACGATATTATAAATTTCCTTCTTGATACCATTTTATTCTAATCAGAATTGGAAATAAATAAACGGTTGTAAATCAGATGATCTTACTTGTGTTGCTATCCAGATTACAAGTGTAAGCATAATGGCTTTACCAACAAGCGGTGTATCAGTAATTAATTGAATTGTTTTCTCTTCAACTTTGTAAGGCAAAAATTGTAAAATGAGAGAGATGATAATCATTGCACTTATTGCAGGATAACCCTGAACAAATTGTACAAACACCTCCGGGTGGAAGAAATAATACATCTGGCTAAAGACATCCAAGGCTGACTGGAATGTTACCGATCTGAAGAAAACCCAGGATAAGGCTACCAAATTGAACGTTATAAATACCTGAACGACTTTTAGGAGTTTTGTATTCTCAAGGTGAAGTTTTCTTTGAATCCATGTTCTTGGAGTTTTGGTAAACATAGAAAATGCCATAAATAAACCATGAATTAATCCCCAGATAATGAAAGTCCAGTTTGCTCCGTGCCAGAATCCACATATTACGAATGTAACAATTACGGCTGAAGCATTCCCAACTATTCTTAGATTTCTCCAGCTCATTTGTAAAGGTTTAAAAATATAATCCAGCAGCCAGCTTGAAAGTGAGATGTGCCATCTGCGCCAGAAATCAGCCACGCTTGTTGCTTTATAAGGATTATTAAAATTATCCATGAGTTTAAAACCCATTAGTAATGCTAAGCCAATTGCTATATCTGAGTAACCAGAAAAATCGCAGTAGATCTGAAGCGCATACCCGTAAGTAGCAAAAAGATTTTCAACTCCGGTAAACCTTAATGGTTCATCCATTACGCGGTCAACAAAATTAAGGCTGATATAATCAGCAATTATTAATTTCTTGATTATCCCTGACATAATAAGAAACAATCCCTTGCCGATATCTTCTTTGGAGATAAAAAGTTTTTCCTTTATCTGCGGAAGAAATTTTTCTGCACGGTCTATTGGTCCAGCCAACAGGTTTGGGAAGAAGCATACATATAAGGAGAAGTTAAATAAATTCTTTTCCGGCTCTATTTTTTCAAGGTAAAGATCAAAGAGGTAACTAAGTGATTTGAATGTATAAAATGAAATTCCGATTGGTACAATTATATCAACAAATTCAACTGCGCTGTTTTGAATTCCATTATATACTTCGATGAAAAAATTTGTGTACTTGAAATAAAATAACACGGCAATATTAACAAGAACTGAAAAAATAAGGACTATCCTTCGCTTCCATCCGTATTCAAAGAAAGCAATTAGTTTTCCCATGAAGAAATTAAATACGGCAGCACCGGCTAAAAGTAGAAAAAACATGCCGCTTACTTTATAATAATAGAAGAGCGAGAAAATTAAGATATATCCAACCCGGATATTCTTATTATTTCTAACGAACCATAGAAACAGCAGGAAGAAGAAGAATATAAAAATGAAAAATCCGCTGCTGAACAATAGAGGATCGCGGGGATTGTAAATGAAAAGCTGTAATATTTTATTTGTGTCAATATTGTTGAACATAATAAAAGTTTTCCTTCTCAGTGGTTCTCTGTGTCTTCTCAGTGGTTCTCTGTGCAAATTTTTCAAATTTCATAATTTCACAGAGTAACGCAGAGAACCGCAGAGGTTTATTTTTTGGAATCGATTAGCTTTTGTAAGTCGCCTACATTTTTAAGTTTTAGCACTTCAATATTTTTGAAATGAACATTAAAATGTTTTTCTACAGCTAAGATTACATTAACATGATTTAATGAATCCCAACCCGGAACCTGGGGAGCAATTGTTTCATCAGTTATATCCCAATCGTCCAGTTTAAGAACTTTTAGGATTGTATCTTTTAATTCTTGTGAAATCATATTTTACTCCATTTAATTTCTTCACCACTTAATAATCTTTCTTTGTTGGCTTTTCTGCTTGGTTTACCGGCAGAACTTTTAATAAGCCATCTTGAAGGAACGAAATAAATTTTTCTTAACGAGACGTCCATCGCCATCCCCGCTTTGATCACTTCCATCTTCAATTTTTTTTGACCATCCTCATCAACAATATTAGTTTCCGCTACAACGGAAATCTGTTCACTTCCCATTTCAGGGTCATCCTCACCAAATGCAATTACCCTGCCCGGTATAACTCCTTCAACTTTACTAACTGCATCTTCAATATCTTCAGGATAAATATTATTTCCTGCAACGATTATAATATCTTTCTTTCTTCCAATAATAAAATACTCACCTTCATAACAGAAGCCGTAGTCGCCGCTATAATACCAACCATCAACTAAAACTTCTGCAGTCTTTTCAGGATAATTCCTGTAACCATCAAACATTGAAACAGATTTTATTGCAATCTCTCCTACACTCCCATCAGGCAAATCAAGCCTCTGATCATCCACAATTCTAACTTCACAACCTTTGATTGTTTTACCTGAAGAGACGCACAATCTTGAATTCTCTCCGTTGTTAAGTAGTCTTACATTTCCTTTTGAAAGTTCTAAGCGGTCAACCGATAAAACGACCGGTTCCTGCATTGGAGTTGTTTGAGTAACTCCATAAGTAGTTTCTGCCATTGCATAACAGCAGGAAAGAGAATTTGGGTTTAATCCATATTGTTTAAATCGTGTAATAAATTTTTTATGACTTTCATCCCTTACAGGCTCACTGCAATTAATTAACAAGCGCCAGCTTTCAAGATTTATTCCTTCGAGATCTTCATCAATAATTTTATCTGCCATCATATTGTAAGCAAAATTAGGAAGCCATGATACCGTTCCTTTTTCCTTTGAAACTGCTTCCAATAAAAGTGAAGGAACAAGAACCCATTCAAAAGTATCAATCTGAACTGAAGGAATTCCAAATGCAAGCGGAAGGTGAAATGCAGCAATCAAGCCCATATCGTGATATAAAGGAAGCCAGCTTACAATTTTATCATTCTCATTTAGTCCAATTGATTCACCGTAAAATTCAGTATGCTGTAAAATTGCATTATGAGAAAGCAATACAGGTTTCTGCAAACCGGTAGTGCCAGACGAATGTTGAAGTAAAAACGGGTCTGTACTTTTAATATCACGATGCGTTTCAATTAATTCTTCAAGTATTTTTCCTGATGGAACCAAATCCTTTTCCCATTCAAGCGGAAAGAACAATCCTTTTATTGAACTGTTCTCTTTTACCGCCAAAGGTCTTATGGTTGGTTCAAGTTCCTTTTCAGTTAATATCCAGTCAAGTCCTGAACGCTGAGACATGCCTTCGATTCCCTGTCTGAATTTATCCGGATGTAACCTTGGATTCGGATATGCAAGAACAGCGGGAATAGCACCGACGCAATCAATTGCAAGATAGATGGGATAGAAATATTTATTGTGACGAATAATTAATGCGCAAACATCACCGCGTTTTATTCCATTCTCTCTTAGTTTAACGGCAAAACTTTCTGCCTGTGTTAACAACGATTCAAAAGTCCATCTAAACGGTTCTTCTCCCGCTACCCAATGAATGATTGCATCCTTATCAGGATTTCTTTGTGCGTTTTCAAACCATCTGTTCCAGAGAATTTTATTACTGCTGTAAAGTTCTTTGATCATGATTCCCTCTGTATTTATTGATCAATTCTAATATCAGAAAGCATATCTACTTTTCTTATTTGAACACCCCAAATATTTATGTCTCCCGTTTGAAGAGAAAGTAATAACAGAAGTATTATTGTAATTAATAAGATTAAAAATGGTTGTCCAGCTTTATTTTCTTTTTTCATTATATTTCCATGCAAATTATATTTTCAATTTGAACAGGATTTTTTCTAATTCTTCTCCCCATATCCTATAAGCTTTCCAGGTAAGGTGAACTCCATCCGTAGTAAACTCATCTTTCAGATTTTTACCATCAATCAACCGGGAATTCAAATCTATAAAAACAAGTTTTTTTGATTCAGCAAGATTTTTTAGTTTATCATTTAATTTTGTAATAAGCAGATTCTTTCCTTCAGTGTTTTTCCACTTAGGATTAACAAACAATGTTGATTGAATTACCGGCTTAATCTCTCTGCTTATAAGAGTATCAACAAGTTTTTTATAATTGTTGAAAATTTGTTCAACTGTAAATCCCGCAAAGATGTCATTAACACCACCCATTATAAAACAAACTTCCGGTTTTAATTTGAAGATGTAATTTATTCTTGCAAGGTAACCTTCAATGTTATCGCTGGTAATTCCTCTGCCAACAATATCATTACGTCCAAGCAATTCACTCCAGTTACAGCCAAAGGTAATTGAATTACCAAGCATAACAATCTTTGCATGTTTTGTTTTATAGATATTATAAAAACCAATCTGCTGTTCGTAGATTTTATTTTTTTTATAAAGTGGTGTATCGTTCGGAGCAATGTTAAAGTAACTGAATGAGAAAGATGTACTGACCGGCAAAAGCAGCAGTAGAATTATTAAATTCAGACGGTAATTTTTTATCACCAATACTCCAGAAGTTTAAAAATTACTGCGTGAATATTACAATAATAAATTAAAAGAATCAAAGTGAAAGTGTAAAGCTTGTACCGACAGTTTTTTTCCAGGGTATAATAATTAGTAATGAATTATGTTCTTATGAAATGCAACTTTGTAAAAATTAGGTAATCAGATATGAAGTCATTGTGAGGGAAAAAATCTGTCCGGATATTAACTACCCGGACAGAAATTATATTATCAACCAAAGAAAGTCTCGGCCACTTTATAAAGTTCTTCATCAACGGTTTTAAGTTCACCAACAGCATCTGCCAAAGGAGCGGCAACAATATCAGTTCCTTTTAATGCTGCCATCATACCCCATTTTTTCTCTTCAACTAATTCAGCGGCAAAAACGCCAAAACGTGTTCCAAGCATTCTATCGTATGCGGTTGGAGAACCACCACGTTGAATATGGCCAAGTACTGTAGTTCTTGTTTCAAAACCGGTACGTTTTTCAATTTCGTTTGCAAGTAAATTCCCAATACCGCCAAGTCTTACATGACCGAAAGAATCTTTTTCCATAGTTTGAAGTACGAATGAACCATCATCATCTTTATCATCTGTATCCCATTTAGCGCCTTCGGAAACAACAACAATACTAAATGATTTACCTCTTGAGTGTCTCTTCTTAAGAAGATTGCATACTTCTGTAATCTTAAATGGTTTTTCAGGAATTAAAATAACATCTGCGCCACCAGCTATTCCAGCGTGCAATGCAATCCAGCCAGCGTGTCTTCCCATTACTTCAACAACCATTACACGGTTATGAGATTCTGCAGTTGTATGTAATCTGTCAATTGCATCCATTGCGATATTGACAGCAGTATCAAAACCAAAGGTATAATCAGTAGAATTTAAATCGTTATCAATTGTTTTTGGAACACCAACAACCTGAACACCGGCTTTAGCTAATTTATTGGCAACACCAAGTGTATCTTCTCCACCAATAGCAACCAATGCATCAATACCGCATTCTTTTAAGTTTGCAATAATCTTTGTTTCGCCATCAGGAATTTTATAAACATTAGTACGAGAAGTTTTCAGTATTGTACCGCCACGATGTAAAATACCTGAAACTGCTTCAAGATCAAGTGTAATATATTTTTTTTCAAGTAATCCGCGCCAGCCCTCAGTAAAACCAACAACTTCATGACCATTCTGAATTGCTTTTCTAACAACCGCACGAATAACCGGATTTAAACCAGGACAATCTCCTCCACCCGTCAATATTCCTATTCTCATTTCGTTATCTCCTATTAAGTTGAATATATTTTATGTTTTTATCCTTATTCTCAAAAAGAAATTTTTGTTAATGTCAGTTTGATACTGATTATAGAATTCTAAGTTTTGCAAACTTTACAAGTAATTGTTTCGAACCAATATCTTCGAAGTTAACCGTTACCTTCTGCATATCTCCCTGCCCGGAAATTGCAAGCACCTTTCCGTTGCCGAATAATTCGTGCTGTACACGGCTGCCGACTCTTAGTGATTTCTGTTCCTGGTTAAAATCGTATTCAAAATCATCAAAAGCCTCAAAGTAAACATCAGATTTTTTACTTCTCCGCCCGGATTTCCTTCCACCGGCACCGTTTAGTTCAATGTAAGTTGAAGGATCAAGTTCATCAATAAATCTTGACCTGCTTTGATATGCAACTTCACCGAACCTGTATCTTGATCTTGAATATGTGATAAACACTTTGCTTATTGCTCTTGTTATTGCAACATAGAAAAGTCTTCTTTCTTCTTCCAGCCTTGAATCCGCATTAAACTTAGGGGCAAGCGGAAAAATATCTTCTTCCATCCCGGTTATAAACACAACAGGAAACTCAAGTCCTTTTGCACTATGTGTAGTCATCAAAGTAACGTGATTGTTTTCATCCATACTGTCAATGTTGGAAACGAGAGAAACATCAGCAAGATATTCTTCAATGCCGGCATTTGGATTTGTCTTAGCAAAATCACTGATTGCATTTATTAATTCCTGTACGTTTTCATACCTTGCTATCGATTCCTGTGTATTCTCCTCTTTATAAATTCTCATGATTCCCAGCTCATCAATCAACGCAGACATAAGTTCAACAACAGACAACTTAGCTTTAAGATCAATATACTTATCCAGTAACAATTTAAAAGCTTTTACATTCTTCTGAATCCTTTCCTTTACTTCAATTACCTCAAAGATTCTCGACATGGTATCGAAAAGGGTTAAATTTAATTTGCGGGCAAAAGCAATCATCCTTGTTATTGAAGTATTACCGATTCCACGCTGTGGGAAATTCATGATTCTTAACAAACTTTCTTCATCATTCTGATTATTCAGAACGCGAAGGTAAGCTATAATATCTTTTACTTCTTTCCGTTTGTAGAATTCAACTCCACCTATAATCTGATAAGGAATTTTATCTCTACGGAATGATTCTTCCATTGCACGTGATTGAGCATTTATCCTGTAAAGAACAGCAAAATCTTTGTACTGCAACTTCTTCTTTGTAATCTCTTCTTTAATAAGCTTCGTAATCTGATGTGATTCATCTTTTTCATCGGAGCATCTTAGCAGTGAAAGCTGTTCACCGTCATTATTGTTTGTCCAGAGTGTTTTTACAATCTGATCTTTGTTATTCTTTATTATCGAATCTGCAGCGGCAAGAATTTTTTTAGTTGATCTGTAATTCTGTTCAAGCCGGAATATTTTAGCTTTTGCAAAATCCTTTTCAAAGTCCAGCATATTCCTTATATCAGCACCGCGCCAGCCATAAATGCTTTGAGCGTCATCTCCGACCACACATATATTTCTTTTCGTATTAACCAATAATTTCAAGAGCTCGTATTGTGCGCGGTTTGTATCCTGGTATTCATCAACAAGAATGTAATTGAATTTCTTTTTATACTTCTGAAGAATCTTATCATTCTGATTAAACAACTCCATCGGTTTGATAAGAAGATCATCAAAATCCATTGAGTTATTTTCAGTAAGCCGTTTATTATATTCCTCATAAATTTCAGCTACTTTCTTTTCAATCGGAGTTGAAGCCATATTCTGGTTATACTCTTTAGGATATACAAGATGATTCTTAAGGTTGCTTATTTTATGGTGAACAAAACTTGCAGAAATATTTTCTGTGCTTATATTCAATTCCTGTAAAATTGTATTTACAAGAGCAACAGAATCTTCATTATCGTAAATTGAAAAATTACTTCTGTACCCAATCTTATCTGACTCAATTCTTAGAATTTTGGCAAAAATGGAATGAAAAGTACCCATCCAGATCCTGGCAGCACTTGAACCCACCAGTTCTTTGATTCTTTGTTTCATTTCATTTGCTGCTTTATTTGTAAAAGTTAAAGCAAGTATTGATTCAGGTTCAAAGCCTTTTTCAATTAAATATGCAATTTTGTATGTAAGAACACGCGTTTTGCCGGAACCAGCCCCAGCAACTATCATTGAAGGGCCTTCAAAATGTTCAACAGCTGCACGCTGCTCAGGATTTAAAGATTTTAGAATGTTCATCTGATGTGCAAACTTGAATTTTTAGTGTGCAAATATACCAAAAAGACAAAGGAATTTCAAAAATTCCTCATTTCAATATTTTTTTAAGTTTTTCTATTTGAAATTATACACTAAATAAAATTATCTTGCATTTGTAAAATTTTAATCTGTTAACATGAGCAAAGAAGCGGTCTTTCAAAGTTTTTATCCGAACGGAAATCTTAAAGAAGAAAGAATTCCGCTTGATGGATACCTTAAAAGAAAAATTAAACTTTATTACGAAGACGGTACTCTCAAAGAAGAAACCGAATACACAGAAAATAAGAAAGACGGTGTTTCAATTCTTTATTTTCCGGATGGAATTATAAAGAGCAATACCAATTACCGTAACGGTCAGATTCATGGCCTGGGAAAATATTTTTATGAAAACGGAGAACTTAAAGCAGAAATAAATTATGAAGACGGTATTAAAAATGGTCCGGTTAAAATATATTATCTATGCGGTTCAATTAAAGAAAAGAAATCCCATATTGATGATAAAGTTGAAGGATTAGTTCAGACTTTCTACAAAAGCGGAAGCATTAAAGGTGAATGGAATTATAAGGAAGGTGTCCCTGACGGATCGTCGAAATTTTACTATGAAACCGGTGAACTGTTAGGTGAAAAAATTTATAAACAGGGCAAAGAAAACGGGTTGACTCAGATTTATTACAAGAACGGGAAATTAAAAGAACAGATTTCATTTGAAGATGGGCAAAGAAACGGAAAGGATTTGAAATATAATATTAACGGCGAGTTGATTATTCAATTAGATTATTTTGATGGCAGAAGAGAACAAGTAGGTGAACTATTCCCGGCTTCTAAACCAGAAATTAAACAGGATGTGAAAAGCAGTTCATTAAAATACGTTTTGATTATAACCGGTATTTTTATTTTGATATTTATTGTTTACATCTTTCTCGTCAAATCAATTTAACCAACTAAAAGTTTTCCCTTCTTCATAATAACCTTATCATCAAAGTAAACAGTGGGCTTTAACAAGACACCATCCAAATGGCTTGCAACACCAACACTTCCACCCATTGATTTATTATCACCAAGCGCAATGTGAATAGTGCCCATAACTTTTTCATCATCCAGAAGTATACCGCTTATTTTAGCTTTGTGGTTAGTGCCTACACCGAATTCAGCAATATTTCTTGAATCTTTTCCATGTTTATCGAGGATACTGATCAATTTTTTTGCCTGTAAACCGCCAGTAATTTCAGTAGCAAAACCAGCCTCAACTTTAATAGTAATCGGTTTGTTAAGAACTCCGATTCCGGCCATTGAGCCATCAACTACAAATACTCCGTCAGATTTCCCTTCCAATGGGGCAACAAATGTTTCCCCTGTGGGAAGATTTCCACTCTCACCTTTTGCGTGGAAGAGTCCTTTACTTGCAAAAGCTTTTCGTCCGGTAATATCCATTGTTATATCTGTTCCTAACTCAGTTGTAACCCTAATAATCTTTGTCTGTTCAAAAATATCTTTAAGTTTTAATGTAAGTGCGGCAATTTTATTATAGTCGGCATTCAAACATCGTATCATAACTTCTTCGGTTATTCCCGGAAATGTTGCTATTCTTGAACCTACTGCTGATGCATTCCTTCTAGCTTCTGTATGAGTTAATGATTTTGCGGTCGGACAAAACACAACATCATATTTTTTCATTAACTCTGCAACATTTGAAGGTGGTTCTTCTCCATTATACTCACGGGATTTCATTTCGACTAGCAATGATTCATATCCAAGTTTTATGGCATTAATATAAAGCGAATAACCAATCTCCCTTTTCACTTCATCTGTTACAATAAGAACAGATTCATTCTTCTTTGCACCCATACAATCTTTAATTGCAATTATTGATGCTTTATCAAGTTTAGTTAATGCCACTTTCTTTCTCCGTTTTATTAAGCAATTATTTAGTATAAAGGGATACCAATATTAAGCTGACCAAAGACCGTTAATCCACCGGACTTTATTAAGTCGGAGTTATTATTTCCATTTGGAATTAAGATATTTTTATCATCTTGCAATTCCTTAATCCGGAAATTTGTATAACCTGCTGTCGCTTCAAAGCTTAGATAATTTTTTACAAAATTCAGAATGAATCCACTGCCGATAAAATAACCAGTAACGGATTTATCAGTTTTATATTCATTATCATATTTTATGCTGCCACTACTTCTGCTTAAATTCAATTTAGCAGAATGGAAAGTAACCTGAGCGTCTGCAAATTTAAGATCAAGAAAGGAAGAAACCGAATAGCCGAAATCAATGCCAACTGCCCAGTAATCTAATTTTAAAGTAGCTGAGATATCGTTCTCAATTTGTTCCGAATTTTGTGAAGCTGTTTGTTTTGATTCAAGTAACTGGTAAGAGCCTTTAACTGAAAAGATAAAATCCTTATAATCAAACCTTATTAAATTAGCGCCTACTCTAAAACCTTTTGCATCTTTAAACTTTTTTATTTCAGGTAAAGCTATTGATGAGTATGCATCCTGCAGAGCAATAAAATTGTTTAATCCATCAGCATTAAATTGCTGATAGCCGTAACCACCGTAAACACCGCTCAATCCTAGGCAGCCAAATCCACAAGTCTGTGCGTTAGTTATTCTATTCGGCAATAACACTGATAAGAACAAAATAACAGATAGATATATTTTAATTTTATTCATACTCCTAATGCTACCTCAAATAGGAAATACAATTTATTTTGTCATACCAGTTTCAAGGCCATGACCTTGTACACCGCTTTCACTTCTCTTAAGCAAATATGCGAACAATAATCCGAAAAATCCAAGTGAAGAAAAAATCCACATTCCTAAATTATAACCGCCGGGGTTTGCGGCGCTTGCACCACTGAAATCATTTGCAAATCCAATAATCAGGTTGAAAGCAAACAGACCGATATTCTGAATCATAGTCATAAGTCCGTAAGCAGTACCAAGTTTTTCCTGGTTAACAATTAAAGCAACTGACGGCCACATAACAGCTGGTATAAGTGAAAAAGCAATTCCCATTATAGACATTGGAATTACAAGATACATTGGTATGCTTGAATGAATATCAAAGAAGTTAATATTGATATTTAATGCACCGCTTAAACCAAGCGGAGTAGCAATATCAACTTTATAAGCCATCATAAGATAAACCGGGATAATAAGAAGTGATCCGAACATCATAAGTAAAGAACGCTTTCCGATTCTATCTGCAAGCAAACCAAATAATGGTGTAAAAATCATTGCGGCAAGAGTTAACATACTTGAAAGATTTCCGCCAACTTCCCTTGTTGTTCCATGAGCTTCCTGGAAAAATTTGACTGCAAAAGTCTGGAATGGAAACATTGCAGAATAAAATGTTATGCATAATGCAGTGATACACCAAAAGGACTTGCCGAACCTGAATAATTCTTTTAACTCAACTTTATCCTGCTCGCCTTCTTTGGGAAGCTGATATTTTTTCGCACCGTAGAGATCAAAATAATAATACACTGCGATGCAGATAACGGCAGAGGCGCCTGCAGCCACTGAAATAAGCAAAGGAGTTTGCCAGTTGTCATAAAAACTTTTTCCCCATGAAGGTGCATTTAATGCCATAAATGAACCAAGCCTTGCAACAGTAAGATTAAGTCCAAACGCAAACGACAATTCCTTTCCTTTAAACCATCTTGCAACAATAGTTGTAATTGCAACAATCATAGATTCGGCACCCAAACCAAAAATAAGTCTGCCTGCGGCCATGGTATAAATATTTCCCCATAGTGCGGTTATTAATCCACCAAGCAAAACCAGCACAGTAAAAATGAAAACAGATTTACGAGTTCCGATTTTATCAATTATAATTCCGCCTACTAGAACCATAATTATGTTTGGAAAACTGTAGATTGCATTTAACAGCCCGATGTTTGCATCGGAATAACCGAGTTGCTGTTTTAATAAATCTGCAAGCGGACTGATGCTATCATAGATATAATAATTGCCGAACATAGCAAGACTAATAAGTAAAAGTATAGTCCAGCGCAAAACTCCAGTTGGCTGTGGTTTAACAGAAATGGTATCACCTGACATTTTTACCTCAAAGAAAAGAAAACTAACGGAGACTAATTAAGACAATCATCATGTATTAGTTCCGATAAAAATATTTTAGAAAAAATTTCAGAAGCGTTTAATTAAAAAACGAAAGGAATAAGCCGGTTAACCTATTCCTTCCTTTACAAAATATTTTATTGTTTCGGAATATTCTGAAGAACATTCAGTAGTAAATCCCAAAACTTTTTAACTGTATCAATTTTAACTCTTTCATCCGGTGAATGAGCGCCCATTATTGTAGGCCCAAAAGAAATCATATCCATATCAGGGTAACGTTCGTTAATGATTCCGCATTCCAAACCGGCATGAATAGCTTTAATATGAGGTTCCGCATCATACATTTTCGTGTAAACCGATTTCATAACGTTTAATATTGGCGAGTTTACATTTGGCTTCCAACCGGGATAAGCATCACCATGTTTAACTTCTGCATTTGCTAACCGAAAAACAGACGAAACCATATTTGCAATATCATCCTTTTCAGATTCAACTGAACTACGTTGGCTTGTAGTAATTGAAATTGAATTTTCTTCCGTAACAATAACCGCAACATTTGTGGATGTTTCAACCAAGCCAGGTATATCCGGACTCATAGTAATAACACCATGAGGCACACCATATAAAGAATTTAATAGATTCGTTTCTGTTTTAACATCAAGAACTTTGGCAGGCAAATTAACTTTAACCGAATCGACTTTCAGGTTAGGTTCATTGGTAGCCAATTCTTTTTTAACAATGCTGTTATATTCTTCAACTTCATTTAAAAATTCTTTTTCTTTGCCGGCACTTACAGCAACAACAGCAAAGCTTTCGCGAGGAAATGCATTATGTTTACTTCCTCCATCAATCTTAGCCAATCTGATGATATTCTTTTTGGTGAGAGTCCAGAGCAGTCTGGTAATTATTTTTATTGCATTACCTCTTCCCTCGGATATATCAAGACCAGAATGACCACCCTTCAATCCGGTTACATTTACCCGATAACCAATTGATTCTGCAGGTGTATTTTCCGGAATAAATTTAAAATCGGCATAAGTGTTTTTGCCACCGGCACACCCTATATATAAAGCGCCATCTTCTTCGGAATCTAAATTTAAAAGAATCTTTGCATTTAACCATCCGGGTTTAAGGCTCTGTGCACCGTTTAATCCCGTTTCTTCGTCAAGTGTAAATAAAAATTCAAGCGGACCGTGCTTAACATTTTTATCCTCCATAATTGCAAGAGCAGCGGCAACACCAATTCCATTATCTGAGCCAAGTGTTGTGCCTTTAGCTTTAACCCAATTACCCTCTACATAAGGTTGAATAGGATCATTATCAAAATCGTGCTGAACATCAGAATTTTTTTCAGCAACCATATCAAGGTGACCCTGTAGGACAACGGTTTGAAGATTTTCCATTCCCGTTGTAGCAGGTTTTTTAACAAGGATATTTCCGAAATCATCTCTTAAAACTTCCAAACCGTTTTTCTTTCCAACTTCGGCAACGTATGCGGCAACCTTTTCTTCCTTACGGGAAGGACGAGGATGAGAACAGATTTCTTCAAAATGTTTCCAAAGCAATTCCGGTTTAAGGCCAGTTAATACTTTACCCATTTTTCAGGCTCCTTTATAATTTTATATAATTATGTCTATTAATTCTTTTCAACAAGTTCTTTGAATGAAATATATTTTTGCATATATAATTGAGTAAGAAAGGTAGTTAATCTTTCATTAACAGGTGCAATCTTTTCTCCGAACTTAGACTCCATTTTCTTCGTAATTATTCCAACTTTTGTTTTGCCGTCAAGTTCCATCCAAACAGCAGAACCAATTTCATCAAGTTTAATTTTAATATCCGGTGATTTTAAGCGTGGTGTTAGAAATTTTACTGCAAGCGGGTTTGTGAATTTTGGGATAAGTATGTTAACAAAACCATCTTCCGTAACCTCTTCCCCAAATAATTTAAATGGAGTAAGATCCAGGTAATTTGAATTCTTTAATATCTTTCTTCGTTTAATAAAGTTAAATGGCATTTTTATCTCTTATAAAATTCCTATTGTTCTGATTCTTTCAAAGCTTTAACTAATAAATCATTAAGCGATAATTCTTTTGCCCAATTACTTAAATATTTCACATCAAGGTTGTCACCTTGAACTTTAATTACACCGAGAATATCTAACCATTGTCTTTCTGAAATTTCACCCCCCATTCTAAACCATTCAAGTTTATTCAGGATTATATCTTCAGGTGAACTTAAATAAATTTCTATCGATTCGTCTTCTAAAATTAAAGTATCTTTTCTTTTTCTTTCAAATGCTGTTTTATGAAATGAAATATCTTTTAGAATGAAGACATCTATCTTCAACATTGTTTCCAGATGAATCAGGTTAAAGGATGAACTTGTTTTGATTGAATCTGAAATCATGAATTCATCAATAAAAAATTCTGTCTTAAGTTTTTCAACTAAAGGTTTAATTTGAAAGAAGTTCATATTGGAAATAAAATCAACATCCATTGTTGCTCTTGCAATACCATAAGCTGAACTTGCGATTGAACCACCTACATAATATGAGATTCCTAATTCATCAAAGGCTTTTATAACCGGTTCAATAGCTTTAAGTATTTCTGTCTTTTTCATTCTTTGTTCAGATCAGGTAATTGGAAAGTTTTTCCGCTAATATCTTTCCATAATGATACTTTACAAAAAGAATATCCAATTCCCTTTTACACAAATCCGGATTAGCGCGACTAATAGCTCTTTTGGAAAGATTTATAGTCATATTTGTTAATGAACAAACCTGCAAAATTTTATTGGCCAAGTTAGATTTCTGTAAAAGAGATATAAGAATTTTTTCAGCCTCAGGTTTTGTATCCGATAAATAATTCATAACCATCGTTAGATATTTCTTTTGTTTCATTAAACAGAATCGGAGAAAAAGTTTCTTCTCTTTCTCCGATTATTGGTTTTATTCTTTTTTTTAACTGACGATAAACAGTTTAACATTTACCATCAGAATTAATTCAATTAAAATGCAGCACTTGGTGGTGCCGGTT
>QZKB01000073.1 GCA_003599415.1 Ignavibacteriales bacterium
TATTGCTGTAATTAACCAAGTAAATAATATTATAATTAATTGTAGTGATATAGATTTTTCTCCTAAAGATTGTTCAGTAATTATGGACGATATATTAGCATCAATTCAACCTAGAAGGGGTATTCATGAAAATAAAATAGTTTTAGATTTAATCATCATTTTAACCAATCTTGTCCGGAAATATAATAGAACTATTTTACACCCTGGTTTTGGCATAGGTCATTTTATTCAGTCTGTATCCAAAGTATCATTAAATATAGAATTAACTGAACTCAATAAATTCGTTCTACCTAAATTTATAGAAGTATTTGAGTTAATTAATACTTATGAAGAATTTAATATGGCATTAAAGGCTTGCCATCCAGAGGATTTTATTAAAGCATTTAACTATTACAAGACAGAAGGAGATTTTAAAATCCAATTTGAATTACGAGACTACACAGAAGATTGGGAAAGTGTTATAATACATGATTACTATGCATTGGTTATTAGTTCTTCTTCTTGACTCAAAACTTTTTTACTTTTTTATTGCAAAAAATAATATAGCTTTCGCTTGCATGATAAGCTATATTCTTTCATTTACCCACTTCGTAAAACTGTAGTTCTGATCATTAAAAACGAAATAGGAAATTAAATTTCTGGATATGCAATATAAACAATCTTATATGCAAACATAAAATTAAAAATACTAAAAGGTGTATCATCTAAGGGATACATTCGCCACTTTATGCGTGGAAAGTAATTTTGATATAAGTGTTATTTCTGATCTGATTGACCATTCAAATGAGTTAGTTACCAAAAGTAACTACCTTTTACCTGTTGCAGAAAGGAACCGGAAATTACTTAACAAGGTGGATTTTGTCTAAAATGTATTATAGGGATTTTCAGATAATAATTAAAAAGCCCTATAACTTTTGATTTATAAGGCTTTTCGATTGTGGAGCTAAGGAGGATCGAACTCCTGACCTCATCGTTGCGAACGATGCGCTCTCCCAACTGAGCTATAGCCCCGGGATTTTCTTTTGTTAATGTATTAATTCTATAACAATTTTCAAACTGATTTAACAAGGCAATATTTTTCAAGAGCAATCTTAGCTTCTTTGTGACCCAACTGCAACGCTTTCTCAAAATCCACCTCAGCATCGCCGGTATTATTTAACGCAATCTTACAAATTCCTCTTAAGTAAAATGCTGAAGCGTTATTAGAGTTACTTTCAATGTATAAGTTTAAATCGCGAATTGCATCCTGGTACTGTTTTAATTTTGCATAGGCATTTGCCCTGTTGAAGACAGAGGCAACTAATTTATTATTCTTTTCTAAGGCAATATTAAAATCAGTTATTGCTGCTTCATAGTTGCCCAATTTAGCATTGGTTAATCCACGGTGGAAAAAAATATTGGGAAGTTCAGGATTAAATTTAATTGCATTGTTAAAAGAATCAAGCGAATCTGAAAATTCTTTTTTATCGTAAAGAAGGATAGCTAACCTGAAATAAACTGCAGCATGATTTTTATCAATACTTAAAGCATAACGGTAATCTATTATGGCTTTATCGACATCACCAAGATTCTCATATGCTTTTCCCCTGTAAAAATAGGCATCAAAATTACCGGAATCAATTTCAATTGCCTTAGTAAAATTACTTAATGCCCCTTTAAAGTCACTTATAAGAAATTTCTTTTCACCCTCAATACAGAATTCCGGTTCAGAGTCCGGATATTGAGAATACTTATTTTTTCGTTTTAAAAAATGCATCTCTTAAAGATAGTGTTGATTCTTAAAATTATTTTCCCTTAAGCAACGACAGAACCTTAAATAACCGTTTTTAAAGTATATAATTTCCTCTTGAACGTCAATCCCACATTTAACAGAAATACATTTTTATTTCTTAACCGATTTCAGGTAATCTTCATATGATTTGGATTTGTAAATATCTTCGCCCAAAAAAGTTATGATATTCAAAAAATCTTTAGATTCAATATAACCGGGAACAACTGTAATAAGATTTGCAGCATTATCAAAAAACACAGTGGCGGGGTATCCGGTTACTCCAACCGCCCTGGAAAATTCCTGCTCTGTTAATTCCTTCCCCTGGTAAGAAATTTTTTTCTTTGATTCGGCATCAAGTTTAATTGCTATATAATTATCTCTTAGATACGACACAACATTTAAATTTGAGTACGTTGCGTTATCCATCTTTTTACACCAGACACACCAGTCAGTGTAAACATCCATTATTATTTTTTTCTTCAGCTCAATGCTTTTCTTCAAACCTTCATCAAAAGAGTACCATTTAATTTTGCTATCATCAGGTCCCTTGGCAAAAGTATTGATTGAAAACAATACGACTAAAACTATTGCAAATATCTTACTTTGTTTCATATTTCTTTTCTCCGGTTTTACATGAGATTCATTTTCAGGCAAATGGTTTCACTTAAATATTTTGTTAACTGCATATAAAATTTTATCGGTATTTATACCACCGGGTCCGGAAAAATCACATTTTTTGGGATCACCCGGACAAACATTTGAACAATATTCATTATCAGGTAAGAGTATTATTGCGTTATTGCCAAGCGGTCCCCATAATTTAGGTGAACAGGCAGTTAACGGACAAAACAATGAAATCGTTTTTACACCTAAAGCAGAAGCGATGTGCATTGGTCCTGTACTGGCAGATATTAACACATCCAGCGTGGCGAAATTAATAATTGATTCTCTTAACGATAGATTTACATTTGGGAAATTAATTCCTTTCATATTAAGTAAAATCAGATCAGGGTCATTATCGGTTATAATTACTTTAAATCTCTTATCTGCTGAAAGTTTATCTGCCAATTCTTTATACTCGGTTATTCTAAGGTTGGGAGCAGAATTACCGCTTGAAGTATGTATACCAATAAGAAAATTACCATCACCGCTTAACTGCTTCTTCCTTTCGGAAACTGTTCTGATTTCATCTTTCCTTAAATGAATCTCAGGTATAATGTTGCCATTCTGAACTCCAATCTTTCTGGCAAGATCCATACAATAATCAGCTTCATGACGCAGTGGGATATATTTTTTTCTATCTACATATTTTGTAAAAGTGAGATACTGAAACAATTTATGTCCTACTCCAATTCTCTCTTTAATTCCTGCTAAAAAAAATAAATAATTAATTTTCTCGTTAGGAAGGAGCATTAAAGCAGTATTAAACTTGTATGTTCTGATTTTTCTCACCCATTCAAAAAAAGAGAATTCTTCTTTATCAGGTTCGAAGACAATTATTTCATCTACGTAAGGATTATTCAAATAAATATCTTTTGTATATGAGCGAAGCAGAACAGCAATAAAACTATCGGGATATTGCTTCTTAATTTCTCTTGGAATGGCAGTAGACAGCACAACGTCACCAATTCTATCCGGTCTTGAAATTATGATTCGCTTCTGTTTCATAAATTAAAAGATAATTTTTGTATTTTTAGCTATGCAAAAAAAGATCGCAATAATTACTTCCGGGCATCCACCCTTTGATGAAAGAATTTATAACAAATTCGCTTATACTTTTTCAAAATATAACTATAAAACCATTATTATTTCATCTTTTGCAGAAATCCGGCAGGAAGAAAATAACATTGAGATTCTGGGGTTTTACGGCAACAACTTAACCAAAAGAAAAAAGATTTTCAAATTTGCCGAGCTTTTGGAAAAGTATTCTCCCGATGTAATAATTTGTAGCGAACCATTGACAATATTAGCCGCTTCAATCTATAGGAAGAAGAATCCCGGACCCATAAAAATCATTTCTGACATAACTGAATGGTACCCTGAAAATGTTGCATTCAAGAAAAACGGGATAAAAAGATTTGTGAGCTACATAGTTCTTTATCTTTTTAATCTCTTTACATCCAACTTGGCAGATAAATTTATTGTTGGTGAAAATGGAAAATTAAAACGCTACAATCTTATTGCACCAACAAAAGATAAAAGGATAATAGGTTATTACCCGCCGCTAAAATATTTCTCCGGAATTTTAAGTAAAACCCTAAAACAAAATTTTATAGTTTGTTTTTCAGGAATTATTTCTAAGGAGAGAGGAATTTATAATGTTTTAAAAGTTATGAGCCTTCTTAAAGAAAGAGATCCAGGTACAGAAATTAAATTAAGAGTTATAGGTAAGTTCGAATCTGAAGATGATAAAAAAATGTTTGAAGCTAATATTAAAACCATGAGCATTCAACTTGAGATGGTTCCCTGGACTTACTATGCAGATTTTCCATACCAGCTTGAAGATGTTCACGTTTGTATTGATTTGCGCGAGAAGAATTTTATTTACAATAATTCCCTGCCGATAAAAATATTTGATTATCTTGCCTGCGGTAAACCAATCATATACTCGGACATAAAACCGCTATTGAATGAGAAGTTTATTGAATCGGTCGGCTTTTTAGTAAATCCTGATGATACGCTGGAGGTTGTTAAAAGATTAGAGATTTATCTGAATGACAGAAATTTGTTAGAAGAGCATTCAAAAAATGCACGTAAATTATTTGAGAACAATTTTAATTGGGAAAAGATCGAACAGAACTTAATTGATTTTCTTGGAGACGATTGAACCTTTCACGAGTATCAGGACTTCATTATAACATTCTTCATTCCTGTTAGAGAAAATACCAAGTAAGAAAAACTAATCAGTAAAGCTATATCAATAAAAAGAAGTTTGAAATAATTTGTGATGATAAAAGCCAAAGTACCGAATATTATAAACACAATTATTTCTGTCCGCTGGTAATAAATCTCGATACTTCTTGATATAATAAACAGGTAAATACAACCAGCAATAAAACTAATCATTGTTGCTAATGCAGCGCCCATCAAATTCATTTGCGGAATTAAAATAATATTCAACACAATATTCACAATAAAAGCAATAAGATCCGACACAAGGAAATGGTAACTCTTATTTGCCACATAAGGATATACTGAATAAAACGAACTTAATCCTGAAAAGAGATATCCAATCATTATGACCGGTATAATAGGAATGCCGCCAACGTATGCAATATTGAAAATAGAAATATCAGAAATCTTAAACCTGAACAGATCATCTATAAAGCAATTGGTTATTAAGAAAATAAGAATACTTGTAGCAAGCAATTTGGAAAAACTTAATCCTAATGAATATGAAAGATCCGAACTTTTTTTGTATAGCCGTAAGGAATAAGGTGTCCATGCCGTTCTGAATGAGATAACGAATAAATTCATTACCATAGCAATACGGTAGGAGAAGCTATATAATCCAACAGCCGTTTTATCAAGAAACTTATCAAGTAAAAACCTGTCGATGATATCAACGAACGTTGACAGTAATCCGGAAATTAAAAGCGGTAAAGAAAAGATTAAAAGTTTTACGAGCGCTTCTTTCTCCATTTTTAATTTCAAATAATTTTTCAGAACAGGAATAATTATAAAGACAGAAAATATTCCCGATAATAATTGAGCCTGCATAATTCCAAGCACACCATTATGCTGGTAGTAAACAAAGAATAAATTGAAGACTAAATTAAAAACAGATGAAATTGAAGTATAGTAAACAACCTTTTGCGATTTTTCCTGTGTCTTTATCAGGTGAAGAATTGTGTAGAATAGAGTATCGACAAATAAAATCCAGATTATATAACGGATTAAAACCGAACCATCATCATTACTGAAAATCAGGACTGACAATTCTTTATTGAACAAGTTGAGACTAACAGATATTATCAGCGAAACAGAAGTGATAAAGAAGAATAACGTGGAAAATAATCTTTTACGTTCTTCTTCCTCTTCGGTTTCAAAATAATATTTTGTGAAAGCTGAGTACAACCCGCCCTGGTAAAGTGCGGAAAAGATTACATAGCAAGCCATTATTAAAGAATAAGTACCGTATTCATCAACTGGAATAAGGTTTGAATAAAACGGAAGAAGAATAAAACTTAATGACCTTGAAAAAAGATTGCCTATGGTGTACCATATTGTTGACCTGAATAAACTCATTTAATATTCTTCAGCCTGTATAATTCATAAAGTTTATTATTTACGCTTTCAAAGCTATGATATTTTTTTATCCATTGTTTACCGGCTTCACCAAGCTGCTTACGTAATTCTTTATTATCAATCAGTTCAATTAATTTATTGTATAAGTCATTTCCATTATTCGCTACAATAAAAGGATTTTCAGGAAGCCAGTCACAATATTCTTTGGACATATTTGTTATTGTCGGCAAACCCATACCTAGCGATTCAAGTCCGGCTTTACCGTACCCGGTTCCGCCCATTGTTCCACCAACCTGGTCAATTGAAATATCGCACTTACTTTTTTCCTGCAATAAATAATCACGCGACTTATTTTCAAGAAGGATGAATTCAATCTTTCTTTCCTTCTTTATTTTTTCAATTACTTCGATGATAATCTCTGTGCCCTTGAATTTTCTGTTTGTTGGCGTATGTATAATTTTCACTGAGTCAGATTTGTTTTCTTTCTTATCCGGCAGTTCAGAAATATCATAAGGATAAAACAAATAAAGTAAATCCTTTTTAAGCGCAAGATGATCGAATTCCGAAGTAATATTCAAATCTGAGATTTCATCAAGTTCTTTAATAATTCCTCTTGTTCTTAAATCGCTTCCGTAATAGCAGCAGACTATTTTCTTACCCATCTGCTTCCATTTCTTAGCCTGATTCGCATCTCTGTAGAAATCCAAACCGGCATCATAATGGATTATGTCATAGTCGTTTAAATTATACTCTTCAATCACTTGATTGATTTTATTTCTTTTCAGTGCATCACTAAAATCAAAATAAAACTTTTCAACAAAATTCTTTGGCTTGAATTCAGGAACAACAAAGTTTTTTTCATTCTCGCGTTCAAATAATTTTTTCTTTCTCCAAAATTGCGCTAATGGAAAATTCGGAAGCGGCAGATTAAGACATATATCTTCGGGGAACTGACGTGGATTTTTATGAAGAGTAATTAACCTGGATTTATCTCCACAGGCAAGATGCATTTTATAGAAATCATATGGAACTCCGGCATAATTTTGTGGAGCAATATGAAGTATTTTAAGCATCGGTTACCAAAATTAAATTAAGTCTGGGCTTAATTTAATAATTTTATCAAAGATCTTTGAAGAAATAATCTCTGAATATTCCTCTTGAACCGAAATTCTCTTTGAAACGACCAAGGCCCCAGTTAGGATCCATATTAACTGTGAAAATTCCAAAGTCAAGATATTTAAATCCTTCATCCTGGTATCTTTTCATTATCTCATAGAACAGAAGATTTACCGGACGGTATTCCTGGTAATCATCATTATGGCTTATGTAGAATGCTAAAACAACTTTCGGATTAGCGCTAAAGTTACAAACGCCGGCAATCAATTTGCTTTCAAGAAATGCTCCCCACAACCTTACCCGTGTCGGGAATAAATCTTTAATCAGAAGTAGTTCTTCTAAAGTATGTGTCGGATTTACATTATGACGCATCCTTAAGTTTCTTTTAAGGATTTCATAATACTCTTCAAATCTTTCACACTCAGCAATTTCAACACCCATTTTCTGGGCTTTGCTTAAAGCAGTTCTTGCTTCAGCACGGTATGTAGATAATAGCTCATCTTTAGGAGTATCCAATTGAACAACACTCGATACTTCCCTTTTAAGATATTCAAATCCATTTCTTACAAGTGCAAAATCTATGTAGTTACTAAGCTTTGACTGATAAATTATTGGTGGTAGGGTAACCTGAATCCTGTTACATTTTAACTCTTTAGCATATTCAATCATGATCTCAACTAAATCATGCGCTTCCCTGAAGTTAAGATCGGAATCATAAACAAAGCTGCCATATGAAGCGCCCTGGTGCGATGAAAGAATTTTCTTTCCGTCTCTTTCAATTACAACTGCAGGCAGAACGGCAAACAATTTATTTTTCTTTTTAACAACTATTGAAGCATCCTTAAAACGATCTTTAGGATGATAGGATAAAAATTTTCTTGTCTGAAAAATTGTACCGTTATCGGATTTTTCTACAAAGTCATCCCAATCTTTAGCAGAGACTCCGGATGATTTTAGGATTTGATATTCTAACATTTTAAAACTTGAATTTTAGTGATATTGAATGAGCGTTGCCTAAATTATATCTGAAAGGAGAATATGCATAATCAAAATTCAGATTGCCCCAGTGCAAACCTAATCCCGTAGAGAATAACCTTGACGCGTCAACATTCTGATACCTGTATCCAATTCGTAAAGCTATGAGGTTATCAAAAAGCATTTCTCCACCAAAGTTTATATGATTGGTTTCGTCATTAAAATATTTCTGATATTCGAGTCCCAAGTTAAAAACTGATTTTAAGGTTTCACTTTGCAATGAATAACCCGCACCAATACTTAAATCAGTAGGTAATTCAGTTGCCTCATTTTTTAGCTGGTGCATTTTCCCAATATTTCTTACAGCTATACCGAATGTTAAATTTTCAATTGGTGATTTGTAATAACCACCTAAATCCATTCCCCAGCCGGTCGCGTCATCAGAGAACATTCCTTCGTAAAGATATTTGACACCAAATCCAATAGAAACATCTTCATATACGCTAAAGCCGGTTGAAAGTCCCATCGTAAAATAATTTGCATTAAATGTTGTTTCAGGTTCTCCGGCAATTTTTCTTACTTGTATATCAGAGACAGAAGTTGTATTAGCATTGAAGGCAAACGGCAAACCGAATATTTTAATGCTTGCACCAAGATATTCGCTTCTAACATCCTGTATCCATTCATTATGCATAAAAAGAATTTCTGAGCTTGTGAATTCTGAAAGTAAAGCAGGATTATAATTCAATGCCGTTACATCATTTGCAGTAACAACGCCAATGTTACCCATTGAAATATTCCTTGCGCCAAAACCAAACTTAAGAAAAGACAAACCTGTTTCGCCTGCATTCTGAGCAAACAAAAATGATGAACAAATTAAAACTGTGTAAAATATTTTTTTCATAAAACTTTCGAATAATCACTTGAAAAATAAGGAAAAATATTCCTGTTAGAAATTAAAATTTACTCCGATTATATGCTGGTTTGAATCAGAGTATGGTTCAATAACAAAAGCATAATCAACTCCTAATGTATAATCAGAAACTTCCTTTGAGTAGGAAAAGCCAAAGCTTGGTCTTGCCGGAAATTCCGAATTACTAAGGTTCCATTTATCCAGACCTGCACGTAAAAATAACTGATCATAAATATTATATTCAGCGCCGGCTCTGATATAATTTGTTCCGGCGTTGCTGTTCTCAAATTCAACTGCAATTAACAGGTTAGGGTTATTAAACTTATAGCTTGCTCCAATCTTTTTAAGCAGCGGAAATTTATTCTCAGTTGTATTTCCATCAGTATCGTAAACCGGAGATGTATCCCATTTATATTTTGAATTCAGATCTGAAAGCATAAAAGAAAAATGCAGATTATCATTAACGATATAAATTGCACCTATATCAAAACCAAGCCCTGAAGCAGTTATCTCTTCGTAGAGCTTATAATAATAAAACTTTGCAGAAAGGCCCACAACTAGCTTTCTTGAAAACTTGTTTGCAAAACTTAAGAAGAATTGATTCTCCGATGTAGTTAAGTCACCTGTCTTTATTCCCTGGTTATCTCTGCCATCAATTTTTGAAACACCGGAATTAATAATTCCAATACTTAATCCGGCGGTGGGTGTAAATTTTCTGTTAGTATCTGTTTTTGCAAATTCAAAATGACGGGTAAAGTTTAAGAAATTTAATGAACGGTCTAAAGAAAGAACTGAATAAGCAGCCTGCACAGAATTTCTTTTTTGAAATACAGATAAAGCCGGGTTATAATATGCAACTAAGTTTCCATCTACAACAGAAGAGACAGTATTGCCCATTCCCATTCCTCTTGCACCAAATCCCAACCTGCTGAATGAACCTGCCATTCCCGCTATCTTACTTGTTTTAGCTTGCGGAATACACAAACCAGTTAATAATATTAAAATGAAAAATTTTTTCAACCATACCTCAAAAATTACAATGAATTACATGAGAACCATAATTTTACCAAATACCGGATCTTCAGAACCTACATCTACCCTGTAAAAGTAAACCCCGTTTGGAACAACGTTACCAAATTCATCCCGTCCGTCCCAGAAATCAATCACTCCTGAAGTTGATGAATTATTAAATCCATCAACAGAATGAATTACATCTCCCCTTTCAGCGTTCTGAATTACAGTTTTGACAAGGTTCATTCCGAAATCAAAAATTCTGATAGTAACACTTTGCCGTTTGCCGCCGGTGCTGTATTTAATCATTACCTGTTCAATATCCGGAGAAAAAGGATTTGGAAAAGCATATGTTTCAGTTGCCGATGGTAAAGTTTGTGAAGCGATATAAACTTTCCATTCACCCTGCCACATAGAACCGCTTTCAGTTAATCTTGCTAAACCGGTTTCGGAACCTAGCCAGACCTGATTACCTTTACCTGAAGCTGAATAATATGTGTTTGTGATGATTGGAATCTTTGTATCGCGGTCAATTATTCCTGCAGGAAGAATCCAGGTTTTATAATTGTCAGAACGATAAACACCATTATCTGTAGGAACTAGTGTCTCTTCATCTTTAAAGCCAACATTATGTGCCTTCTCGCCATCCAGAGCTATGTCCCAGGTTTCTCCATAATCTGTTGAATAACTTACAGCATAAAACTCGTTGTTATCTTCTGCCTTCCAGGTAGCAGCCCATAAGGTTTTGGTTAACTGATTATAGCCTAAGCCAACAACAAAATTTCCGCTTATCGGATGATCCTGGTTTGTATGATTAACTTTTCTCCAGCTAATACCGCCGTCAGTCGATAGATTTATTCCTCCCGCGCTACCGGCAACAATATGGTTATCATCAATTGCAATTACTGAAAACAACCTATGGTTAAGGTTATTTTCATTCCCGAAATTGCCTGCAACTGGTTGTAATGAAAATTTTAATGTATCTGTAGGAGAAATTGTATCATAACCATTATCAGGTGGAATAACAACTCTTTCCCATTTACAATTTGGATTTGCAATTACACTATCGATTCTTACCTTGCGCAATCCGGCAGCAAAATTTGCTGTCCAGATATGAGTTGAAGTTAATGCTACATCGTAGGAAATATTATTTACCGCAACAGTTACAGGCAGGGCTCTTATATTATTTATACCATAAACTACAATTGTATCAGCCGCTTTATCAATTGACTGCGGAGTTGAAAACCATGTTTTACCACCGTCTATAGAAAGTCTTACTCCGCTTCCTTCAGGGTAGGATGTACCATCTTTATCTACTGAGTGAGCGGTTGCAGCACAAAAGATTCCATTATTGTAAGCAATGCCGGAAACATTTTCTGTTCCGAATGCAGAAGTCTGGTAATAATTTTTCCACGAAGCGCCGTTATCAGTTGATTTGCTTACACCACGGCTTGTTGCAATCCAGATTGTATCCTGAACGATAATAATATCATTAATGCTGTTGCTAACAGGATTATCATCTGAAGTTTTTGAAAATGATTTTCGTTCAAGATTATAATTGTCCGGCACAAACTGACCAAAACAAATTCCTGACAAAACAATGATTAGCAGTTGAAGTTTTAGTATGAATTTCATTTAACGTAGATATAATGAGTAATAATGTTGCTTAATGAATCGCTTTGGTCTTTAGCCTGGAAAATAAACTTCCTTGTCTTTCCTTTGGCAGAAGCAGAAAAAATATTCCTGAAAGAATAAATTCCATCACCGGCAGTTGCATCACCGTTAGTACCGTCATCATATAATGGAAATGAATTGGAAACAGAACCATCTTCTAATCGGACAAACTTAAGGAAAACATCTTTTATATCTTCCTGACCATTAGGATCAAAGCATTTTAATGACATGAGAAAAGCATTGTCCTCGCCGGTACCTACAGTATCCGGCATCTGAAGATTAGAAATTATCGGGGGCTCGTTTTGCTGGTTGTTGTAATAAGTAAAATTATGATAGGCGGCTTTCCAGACATTTCCATCGGAATACTTTATATAATATTCAATCCTGTATTTGCCGTTTATATTGTATCTGCTTAAGGTAAATTTTGCAGAATAAACGTAATCATTCATTGTAGTATCGCCGTTTGCAAGAAGTCCGTTATCAAGCAGGAAAAGATCGTTTTTATTTACCCTGGTTTCATTCGGATTATAAATCTCAACCCAAACTTCTGAAATCTCTGTGTTCCCAAACTTTTTCAAATTGATAGTAACAGATGAATCTGTTTCATTAAATACAACAACTTCCGGTGCACTAACAATAACAGCAAAGTTATCGTTTGTTAAATAATCAACAGTACCTGAAGGAATCTTATCACAACTTAGATATAAGAATGGAATTATTATCAATAATATTTTTTTCATTGGTTCAATTATATTTTTAAACTGAAATTATTTCAAGGGTAAAATTAAACACCTAAAGATATTGAAAACGGAGAAGGTGAAAAAGAAATAATTAAAATAAAAATGCTTATATACCCCAATATCCTTCTTTTCAAATCAAGATGAAGAAACACAGGCATAGGAGGATGTTTAACTTTAATTATAAAAAACAGAATAACAGCCCAGAAAAGCCAGCCTGACCAACCAAACCCAATGTTCCATCCAGCCAAAACATCACCAAGACCAAGCAAGCCAACAATAACCAAAATACCAAGACATATCTGTGCAATGATATAATGTTTCTTTTCACCAAACATGCTGTAAATTATATGACCGCCATCTAATTGACCCACAGGTATCATATTCATTGCTGTAACGAATAATCCAAACCATCCGACGCAAAGGAAAGGATAATGATAAATTTCAGACATCGGAGGAATGAATTGCCCCGGACTTGTAAATAAATTTCTGATAAATGAAAAGAGAATTGTATCACCGAATGTTAATCCTAATGCATTCTTACCGTAAGTTGGTAAATCATAATCGGGATGGATAGCCATGATATATTCTTTACCGGGTAAATGAGTAAATCCATAAACAAGTAAAAGTAAACTGGCAATGAATCCTGCAATTGGTCCGGCAATTCCAATATCAAACATTGCTTTATTGCTTGGCACCTGGGACTTTGTTTTTATTACTGCACCCATAGTACCGAAATTCAGAAAGAATAATTCTGTAGATGGCAGTGGAATAAAGTAAGGCAATGTCGCATCAACTTTATGATATTTTGCCGCGAAGTAATGCCCGAACTCGTGACTTCCGAGTACAAAAAGAATTGATAAAGAATAAGGCAATCCAACCAACAAAACGGAAATATCCTGGAGTCCAAAACCTTTAATCCATTGAACACCTGAAATTGTGGTTGTTACAAGAGTAATTAAGAACAAGAATATATTAATCCAGATTTTATTTTTTTTCTTCTTCTTAACTTTTACGTAATCAGTCGTAAATTCCGGTTGTGTATAATACTCTGCCATTTTACAAATCCAGATTAAATCCTACAGAACTATAATTCTTGTTATAATCAAAATATTCTCCGTGAATGCTTTTTCCCTGGAAGTACGAATAAAAAATACTCAATCCTTTTCCATTGGCAAAACCGTATTTCAATCCGGCAACTACAGAATTTGTTGCGGCATATTTATCAATCTTAGCAAGCTTCAAATCATAACCAACAAAAGGATTGAGGTTGCTTACAGGAAAATCTTTATAAAAATATTCTCCGCCAAGATGAAAAATATTCTTACCGAGGTAAGTTGGATCTACATGAAAAATATAAGTATAACCCATATAAAATCTAAAATCATTTAACCTGTAATAAGGAATAAACTCAATGAATTCCCTGCTGTAAACTCTTGGTTCACGTCCATTTCGCCATGTAAGCGATTGATGATCAAAATGACCATCTACAAAATGAGCGCTGATGTGACTTAATCTTAAACGCGCACCAAGTTCATTTCCGTTAATATTAGTTTTGTAAGCTGAGTTAATTCCAAACAAATAGTCAACAGCATCAACAGGAAAATGAAAATCTTTTTCACCTCTCAATAAAGTATAGGTAAAGAAGTCTGCTCCAAAGGATATCACGGAATTATCATTCTTTTTAATGTGAATTATATCCATCGAGTTACCAATATCAAGACGCAATTCATTATTATTCAATTGAAACTGAACTCCAACGCGTGGCTCAAGAAAATTTGCAATGTATGGCTGAACATTTAAATTGCCGGGAAACAATTCCATTGTGGATTGGCAAAATAAAATTGCCGGGAAAAAGAGTAGCGCTTTTATTAATAATTTCAAATCCATTCACCTTTTAATTTTTGATCTTTCTTTTTACAATTTTCTGCTTAACAAGTTTTTGATAACCGTATTTTATTTTTGATGGAAGGCTCTCTATTCCATATCTATTAGTTGGAAAAGCAAATGACGGTTCAAAATAACAATTAACTGTGCAGCCTTTGCAGAAATCAAACTTGCCCTGCATATTGGAAAAGTGTTTATATGTTTCTGTTACCCTGATTTTTTCAATGGGTTTGTCTATCATAATTGCATGCTGTGCAAAATGATAACAAGGCAGAAGTATTTTATTATCAGGAGAAATGACTATTACTCTTGTTACAGCTTTACATAACGGTTTGTTAATATCATTTCCACCATCTTTCCGCAACTTTAAGTAAGCGGCATTCATGTAAACATCCGGTTTATCTTTTATGAATTCACCAATATAATTTATTGCTGTTTCATTCAGACCCTGATTACCGAAATATGAAAAGACAGGATTGATAATCAGAACCAGCTCATTTCTTTTTGCTATTTCATACATTGAAGGAAGCTTAGCATAAGTTGAATTAGTCACGGTAAACAGGATGTCGGGAAATTCACCAAGTCCTTTAGCAATCTTAATACTTTCCATAACAGCATTATAACAGTTCACTCCCCTTATTTTGTTATGTTCATCCTCATCCGGTGAATCAAGCGAAAAATGTAAAAGATTAACCTTACCATGTAGTCCTTCAGCATATTTAGGATAAAGGAGAGCGTTGGTTGTAATGCTTGTCTGCATCTTTAATGACGAAGCGAATTCAACCATCTGAGCAATATTTTTATTCAGAAGCGGTTCACCACCGGTTAAGTCTATAAACTTCACTCCAAGTTTTTTCACCTGGCTTACATTTCTCTCAAAGTCTTCAATGGAAGCGAATACAGAATTTTTATATTTTGAATGATCTGCAAAATGACAAAAATTACAGTAAGCATTACACCTGTAAGTAACATAATAATTGCAGAGAAGAGGCATCAGAATTTCCTTCCCTTCCACAAAACCTTTTTGCTCGGTACAACAACAAGTGGCAAAGCAATTACATAAATTATAAAGTAGATTTCAAATGCAACAAAATACTTTAGTGAAGAAGTAATTTTGAGCTGCTTAAGTACGGGGTAAAGAAACAGAAAATCTGTTGCCAATTTAAATATTGTTATGTAAAGAGCTGATGAAGAAAACATAAACGGCAACAACAGTATACAAATATGAGCTACAAACCCGGAAGCCATTACAGAAAATCCAACTATGTCGCTGTCCAAACCACCTACTCCCCATCTTTTCTTTTGCCAATATAAAGAGTTAAAACTTTCACACGGATTAGAAACAACGTGTGCTTGCGGTTCCAGAGGATAAATAATTTTATATTTCTTAAGGTTATGTATTGTCATCAGCAGTTTAAAATCTTCTGTAACGCTGAACGGGATATTTGCATATCCACCAACTTCATTATATACAGATTTTCTGTAAGACATATTATTGCCGATACAGCTTAAAGGTTTGCCAAGATTCATTGCACCGGCAGCTACAGTTAAAAGATAAATGAAATCAAGTGTCTGCATCCCGCTAAAAGCATTAAACGTCTCCTGTGAAGTATAACCGCAGACGAGCGCGACATCTTTTTGATAATAAAAAGCGATTGCTTTTGCCCAGGAAGGAGAAACCGCGCAATCAGCATCAGTGGTTAGAATTACTTCACCTTTTGCAATCTCAAGCGCATTTGCAAGAGCGTTTGTTTTTCCTTTAAGTGTGCCGATAGTTTTTTGTGTGGTAATGCACTTAAACTTTGGTTTGTCGGCAATAAAAGCCTCAATTATTTCCAGGGTTTTATCAGTTGATTTGTCATTGATGATGATTATTTCAATTTTGTTCTCATCGTAAATCAGTTTATCTAATGAATCCAGGCAGCGCTTTATATTTTTTTCTTCATTCCTTGCAGCAACAACAACACTAATATCCGGTAAATCTTCTTCCTTTATTCTTTGGTACTTTTTAGTAGCACCGATAAGGAACAATACCGATTGTAAAAAGTAAATTCCAACTGCAACTAAAAATATTATTTCAAACATTCTTCAGCTTCTCCAAAGACAAATCCTTTTTTTAATACTTCATCGGTAATATAACGAATTGAGTCAATTATAATATCCTTAGACTTAAGTGAGTCGTGCAATACAATTATTGAATCATTCCTAAGATATTTTCGCACTCCAAATTTAACGATATCTAGCCTATTTTTATAATCATAAGTCAGTAAAGACCACATAATATTTTTTAAGTTTTTCTCCTGTAAAATTCCGGACAGAGATATATTAAACCTGCCATGAGGCGGTCTGAAATATAAATTCTTGTAATCAAGTTTTTCTTTTAGAATTTCCGTAACCAGATCAATTTGTTCTGAGATTTCGGGCTTTCCAAGTTTTGTTATTCTCCTGTGGTTATATGTATGATTACCGATAGAATGCCCCTGATTGATTATTTCCTTAGCCACTTCCGGATATTTATAAATATTTTCCCCAACACAAAAGAACAGAGCTTTA
>QZKB01000161.1 GCA_003599415.1 Ignavibacteriales bacterium
GTTAGTGAAAGCAAGGACATCTTCACCTGGTTGATAATTTTGGCTAAAGAAGACTCTTGCATTATCAATGTTCACATCATCAACATCAGTAACAGAAATGTTAGAAGAGATAATAACAGGGGCATCACCCTCAGAAAAATTAGTAGCAGTAGCTTCAATATTAGCAAGCACAGGCGCATCATTTACGGAAGTAATAATTATTTGCCTTGTTATTGCATTACTGTTGAGATCACCATCGTTTACAGAAAAACTTACGGTTCTAACCAGCGTACTGGGATTATTGCTTGTGTTGCTGTATGAAACATTTCTTAATGCAGTTTGGTAGTTAACAACAGAGGAAGTACCAGATAAAGTTAACATTCCGGTTACATTATCCCAGGCACCAGTAATGCCTAGCTGGTCATTAAATGATAGTACATCCTGATCATTCTGATAGTTGCCGGAAATTTGTATAACGGCGCTTTCTAAATTAACGTCGTCAATATCGGTAGCGGTTAATGTGCTTGTTATTATAACCGGAAGATTATTTTCCGCAATAATAAGTTGAGAGGGTTCAATAGAAGCGAGAACGGGAGCATCGTTAATAGTTGTAAAACTGATTTGTCTTGTTATAGTATTACTGTTGCTATCTCCATCGTTAACGGTGAAACTGATTGTTCTTAACAATGTACTTGGATTATCGCTTGTATTTCTGAAATAAATACTTCTTAAAGCAGTTTGATAATTTGCCAGAGTTGCAGTACCTGTAAGTGTTAATGTTCCCAATGAGCCGTTCCACAATCCGGTTATACCATTTTGATTTACAAAGGTTAATTCATCTTCACTATTTTGATAATTAGTGGTAACCTGTACAATTGCACTATCAAGATTAACATCATCAACATCGCTTACTGATAAAGTGCTTGTAATTTGAACCTCGCCATCACCTTCAGAATAAGGTAAGGCGGTGCCTTCAATTGCAGCCAGAACTGCAGGTACCGGTGCGTTAATGGGTAAGGTATTATCTGCCACTGTCCAGCGTGAAAAAGAAGAGATGCCGGATTTTGTCAGAGTATTTGCGCCTGCGTTTAAAGTTCCTCCCTGATTAAACCATGTTGATCCGTTATCAGTTGACCGGTATAGTTTGAAGTTAGCTTCCGTTAATGCATTTAACTCACTATCTCTATAGTTAAAAGCCAATGTTGCATTTAATGAAGCATTATTTGTTGGTGTAATATCGTAATACCTTAATATGGAAGAATGGCCGTTACCAGTTTGTACAGCATGTCCGCGAGTAACAGTTGTAGAACCCATACTTGATGCAGTAGTAACGGTTGCGCCTAAAAGAGCTACATTTACAGAAGAAATATTGTTTAAGATTCGTGTTGTTGATATTGTTCCGGCCGTGCCTGATAGTACACCGCTTCCTTCCAAAAGATATGAGGTTGAACCAAGCGTAATATTATTTCCATTCAAGTCTAAATTTTTCTCAAGCAACAGGTTTCCGTTAACAGTAATACCGGAATTTAATGTTGGTGAGGATGTTGACGATATTAGCAGATTCCTAACTGTAGGTGTTGAACTAATAGCAGCTTCATTTCCTAAATTCCATTTATAAATTCCAACATTTTGATCTGCGGCAGGAACTCCCTTTGCCCAGTTTCCCGAGCTTGTCCAAGAGTCGCTTTCGGCGCCAATCCAGGTATTAAATGCATCCGATGCAACCCAGTCAGAAGGGATTTCCATATCAGTTAAGGTTCCGTTATAACTGTTGTTGGAATTGTCATAGGCGGTTATGCCGTTATTTTCATCGAGTCTGTAATATGCCTGCAAATTAGCCTCATCACCTCTAAGAGTTCTGCACATATTTTCTCTTAATTGAGCTTCGGTTCGGGCAACATTCCAAACCCTTACTTCATCAATATTCCCATTAAAGAAAGTAGAATATACGGTAGTACCCATCCTGGATCCGATAACCAGGTCGGTTCCAGAATCCGTACATCCGTCTGTCCACCTAGCGCTAACATCAAGACGACCATTGATATAAATTTTGATCGTGTCGCTGTCATATGAAACGGCAATGTGATTCCAGGTATTAGGAGTTAAGGCGATGTTCGTAGAAAGAGGCAACCAGTTGCTCCAGTTATTCCCGAAAAGGAAAGCAACTCTGTAATCCGAAAACATTTCAAGGCTGTATCCTTCATGTGTTGGATGATGCTGAAATTTAGAAACAACAGCTCCCCAAAATGCTGCAGTGGGTTTAACCCACGCTTCAACTGTAAGACTTTGAGTTCCGTTACATTGTACCATAGCACCGTTACCGCAATTGACGTAATCATCTTCGCCGTCAAACTGCAAAGCGTTTTTAGTTTCGGCAAATGCGCCCGAGGGCTGCCAAGTAATTCCGCCGGATAATGTTCCGTCGCAAATACCAAGGAACTGGCTGTCTTCAAAAAGTGTCCCTGCACCGTTATTCAATTTATAATAGGCTAATAAATTAGCTTCGCCACCGCCTAATTCTTTATACATGTTTGCTTGTATCTGTGCCTGTGTACGTTCGGAGCTCCAGATTCTGATTTCATCAGCTCTTATATTTGCGAAAGACGAATTCCAGTAATCAGTTGCAATCGACAGTACTTCAGTTCCCGTCAGAGCATAAGCATCCGTAAGACTTGTATTGATATAAAGGTTTCCATTAACATACATTTTCAAATTTGCAGCAGAAATGGTAACGGCAACATGCGTCCAGACATTTAGTGCCGGCACAATTCCTGTACTTTGATCGATAGCATTACCATCATTTCCGGTATTCGGCGCAGCATAAACGTGTATTACACCATTGTTTAAATAAGGCATAACCCTTCTTCGGTTAGAACTTGATATTGAATGTAAATCGCCAAGAAATACTGTGTTTACCTGGTCAGATACCCGCGCAAACCAAAATTCCATAGTCATGGTGCTATTGGTATTTCCTGTATTAAGGTGTGCAACGGCATTGCCGTCAATGCCGTCAAATTCTACGGCGCTACCGCTGCTTTGTGCGTAAATTGATGCCGATAAAAATATTATGAAGGCTAAAAATTGTAGAAAGAATTTCATATGTACCTCGGTTTAATAATTGATTACATATTTCTTTTAATGCCTAATTTTTACAGAGGGGTCTGTTTAATTTTTTCTATTGAAACCAGACCAGATTTTATTCTTGCTCCGGAATAATAAATAAAAGGGACATAAACATTTTCAAAACGTTTTGTGAAAGAAGAAGTTTATCATATTACCAAAACCTTAAAGAAGAAATAATAGAAGGCATTATTCATCGGATCGATAACAATTAACCGAAACATATATAAAAAATGGAGATAAGTAAAACTAAAAAGCTCAAATAAAAAATTTATTATGTTTATATAAAGGGGAAATAATTTTAAATCCGGATCTCAGCCGGCATAATGAACATTGCTTCTACGCTATGTTTTCAAATCATAAATTTCCGTTTATACGAGAGGAAGTTTTGAGCTGGTTATGAAATGTTAGAAATTAGTGAGGCGTGTCTTTTCCCAGCGCTTCATAATATTTTCTTATAAGCGCTTCGTAATCTTTTGCATAACCTTCGTTAACAGCTTTGTTAAGTTCGTCTTTTATTTTGTTCTTCCCTTTTGAAGAATTAAGATTTAGTTCTGCCGGAGACTCGCGCACAAACTTTTGTCCTGCAGAAGATTCTCTCTGTTTTTCGAAATCTCTTTCATTAATTGATCTTTGTGCGTCAAGCAGTTTTGATAAAATTCTTTCCTGCTTCTGAATTAAATCATCATCAAGTTTTCGTGTATTCATATCGGAAACAACTTCCTGCATATCTTCAAGAACTTTATCTAAGTTTGCCGGTAGTTTTTTAGATTGCCCAGTCTGCTTTGCTTCGTTGTTAAGCTCTTCCAAAGATTTACGGATTACTTCCTGCTGCATTGCGAGGCGCTGGAATTCTGCCTGCTGCTGCATTGACATTTGTCCCTGCTGCAACTGCTGTGTCATATTGTTCAAATCCATTTGCTGACCTGACATTTTTTGTAACTGCTGCATCATAGACGTAATTCCGCCACCGCTTCCGCCGCCATCCATCATATTTTCCATTGAACCCTTCATAATTCCCGCAGCTTCATTTAAAGACTTCATTGCTTCACCTTGCTGGTTTTGTGCAAGAGAACTGTTTCTGTTTTGCAATGAACCTGTTGATTGACGCATACTGTTGCGGGCTTCTCCAAGTGCTTTAGCCATTTCCGGAGTAATTGCAAAAGTTTTTTTAGATAGCTCATTAAGCTGATTAATTATCTTGTCCATATTGCGTTCAAGATTATTTTGCTGTTTTGCATTTTCATTAAACCTTGATGAATTAGGATCAAGTTCTTTTGATTGTTTTTTTAATTCTTCCTGCTCCTTTGAAAGAGTGAGAATATTATCAAGCGCTTTCATCATCTGGTTAAAGACAATACGCTGGTTCTGCATTTCCATCTGCTGCTGTATACTGCTCATCATCTGCTTCATAGAATTCATATTCTTAGACATCTGCGACTGGTTCTGCATTGCCTGCTGCTTTTGACCTTTTTGCAATTGCTGCTGGGCATCTTTAGACATTTCTTCATTCTGTTGCTTTTGCATTTCATCAACGGCTTTATCTATTTCATTATTCGGCATTTCATCAAACTCTTTCATCTTATCCTGCAGGTCTTTCATTTTCTCTTCAAGATTTTGAAGGTCTTCTGTTACATCTTTCTGTTTATCACCGAGCTCATTTTTTTGTGCATCCTTTGAAAGATCGCTTTTGTTGGTTTGTTTCTGTAAATCATCAAGTTTGTTTGTAAGGTTATCCAATCGTTTTTGGATCTCATCCATTTTCTGTTCAACCTGAACACGTTTTAAAAGTTCAAGAGTTCTTTCAATACTCTTCTTCATCATCTCTTCATTTACCTTCATATTCTCTGTAGCGTTCTGAATCTGATCACGGTTCATCTTTTGCAGAAGGTCCTGAAGTTTTTCCATCGCCTGCTTCATTTCTTCACTGCCAAGTTCATCAAACAGCTTTTGCAGTTCCATATATTTTTCAAGGGTTTCCTGAGAGAGCAGACTATTCTTTTGCATTTCATTCTGCATCTTGGATAAATCTTTTTTTGCATCTTCAATTTTGTTTTGAAGATTCTCAAACTGATCAAGGGTTTTTTCTATTCGTTCTTTTTCCTGCCATGTAATTTCTTTCTTATCCTGCTTCAAGTCCTGGTTAATCTTTTCAAGATTATCTTTAAGCTTCTCTGCTTCTTTTAAAGATTCCATTAGTTTTTTTTCTGCTGCATCCTGGGATTTATCTGCCTCAGCAAAAAGCTCATCTAATGAAGGAACACGGACGGTAAATGTGCCAGTCTTTGCAGACTTTGATCCGCTAACATTATCGTTATCAAAAATCTCTAAGTAATAAGTTACAACATCTTCAACGCCAAGATTAAGCGAAGAAAGATTCCATACATAGTTTATATCTTCCTCTTTAACAGATTTTGAAATTTGAATATCAATGGAAGAAAACTCTTCCTTTGGTTTTTCATATCGTGATGATGTAAGCCTGTAATGTAATTTAAGGTTTGTAAAACCATAATCATCGGAAATTTTAAGAAGCAAGGGAAGCCTGTCGTCATTACCAAGATTTACATTTTTATTTGGCTCAACTATTTCAATTGAAGGAAGGGCATCTGTTAAAGCTTTGATTGAATATGTAACGGGATTTTCATTTTGGTTGCCGTCTTTATCTGTAATTATAATCCTGTAATTTTCATCTTTCTTAATACGGTAAGTTCCAAGGGCATTTCTTCCCTGCAGCTTTAGCTGAAATTCTGTGCTGTCATCAAAAAATAATTTTACGCTTTTTAAATTCTCTTTGGTTGTTGAAATTAAAAACTGCATCTGGCTGCCGGTAAGAGAAGTAACGTTGCCATTGTCCTGCTGGTTAATTTCTGACTGCTTTGAATAGGCCGGTGGAATAATTGTTAAATCAAGACTTTTAATAACAGGTTTATCAATTACCCTGATGTTGAAAATATCACTTGAAACATCTTCGGCTTTAATAAAATATTCGAATGAACTTCTGGCAACAGGAATGCTGAACCGGTACAAGCCGGTTGAATCAATAGTTAAGTCCTTGTACTCAAATTCTGTTTGCTCTTTATATTTTATTGCTATGTTTACATAGGAAGGGGCTGGCCCAACTACTCTTGCGGCAATATTTATTTCTTGTCCTTTCGTTACTTCTTTATTGCCCGGTGAAATCTGGAAACTGAATTTTGCGGGCGGAATAAACTCGCGGTTAAATTGCAATATTCTGGCGGATGCATTTTGCAGTCCCGGGACTAATACAAGTAGTAAAGCTGCAAGCACAAAACTTCCTATAAGGAATTTAAAAACTTTTTTAGCCTGGCTGAAAGATACAGTCTGAGTAAAGTTAATCGATTTAGTCCTGTTATAAACCTGTTGAAATGCGGCGTCTCTTAACGCTGCCGAAAAAGGATTTTTGCTGTCGGTAATCTCGACAAGTTGCATGGCATTTAAAAGATCATCTTTTACCTGCGGAAAAAATGCCCCGATTTTTATTGCATAAGAATGGTAACTTCCTCTTGAAAGAATTTTCAGATATTTCAAAAAGGGAATGAGAAACAGATAAAAAAATAACCCAATCGATATAATCAAAAAGAAAAGCATTAAAACTGTTCTTATGAGGGAAGAAAAATTTCCAATCAGTTCAAGGGAAGAAATTCCGATAAAGATTTGAACAATACCGATGAGAACAAGCTGGATTCCTGAAAGACAAAAGCTTGCGTATTCCCTTTTAGAAAGGGTATCAATCTTTTGTAATATTTCATTATAGTAACTGCCGGTTTTCATCTGTAACTAAACTTTGTGATTTATTTTCTGGTTAAACATTGGATTCGAATAAAAAGATTCTACAGTTTCTGATCCTGACTTAAAACCCAAACAATAATGTTCGTTCCAAACTTAAGCGCCTCTTCTCTTTTTTCCGGCGGATCGTTATGAACATCCGGATCTGCCCAGCCATCACTTGGATTGCTTTCGTAGGTATAAAGAACGGCAAGACGTTTTTCCAAAAAGATTCCAAAGCTTTGAGGCGGTTTATTATCGTGCTCATGAGTTTTAGGAACACCGTCTTGAAAATTAAAAAAACAATTGAACAAGCCGTAGCTATATGGTAATTCAACAAGATCATTTTCGGGAAAAACTTTTTTTATCTCTCGTCTGAAAGCCTTATCAAGTCCATAATCATCATCAGCATATAAGAATCCGCCATTTTCAAGATAGGTCCTCAGCCGTTCAACTTCCGCATCAGAAAAAACAATATTGCCATGACCGGTCATAAATAAAACAGGGTAGTTAAAAATATCTTCGCTTTTGATGTCAACAAAAACATACTCCGGTTTTACATCTATATTGGTGTGTTCTTTAATATAGTTCAGCAAATTAACTTCGCAGGATTGATCATTGTACCAATCGCCGCCGCCGTCATATTTAAGGCGGGCAATCCGGAAAGCGGATTTATCCTGCGCCTGTGAAATTACAGTTATAAACAAAAGCAATATGAAAATTTTTTTAGTCATAATTTTTTTATTGTGCAAAGTTAATATATTGATGAGGTGACTGATTATCAATTTAATTAACCGTATACAGGGGAAGCGCAGAAAAATCAAGGTTTAATTTTAAAAAAATTGAATTTCTCTTTTTTTGCATAGAAGATTTTTATTACTTTTGTCGTCAAAAAAAGAAGTAACATGGAAAATAATCATACCGTTATCCCCCTGATCACTTTATTACCTTTTATTCTTATGCTTTTATCCATTGCCGTTTTTCCTTTATTCTGGAATCACTGGTGGGAAAAGAACCGTAACAAATTGATAGTTGCAATCATTCTCAGCATTCCTATTATTATCTTTTTATTTACGGCTGATCTTTCAGAAAAACTATTCGAGACTTTAGTGTTTGACTATATCCCGTTTATTGTTCTGCTTGGCTCATTATTTACAATAACCGGTGGAATTTATCTTTCGGGTGATATTGAAGCCAAACCAATAATCAACACAAGTTTTCTTGGAATAGGAGCTGTTCTTGCTTCTATAATGGGTACGACTGGTGCCGCAATGCTGCTGATAAGACCAGTAATTCAAACTAATAAAGAGAGAGAATTTAAAGTTCACACAATTTTATTCTTTATAGGAATCGTAGCTAACTGCGGTGGGCTATTAACACCACTTGGAGATCCGCCTTTATTCATGATGTATTTGCGGGGAGCACCATTTACATGGTTCCTGCAGCTTTTACCCGAGTGGCTGGTAACCAATCTAATGCTGCTTATTATTTATTTTTTAGTTGATTCGTACTATCACAAAAAAGAGAAAAAGGAAGCTATAACAAGAGATGAAACTAATATAAGACCAATACGAATAGAAGGTAAATTAAACTTTATATGGCTTATTGGTGTGGTGCTTGCCGTTGCGTTTATTAATGAACAATATATATCTCTTATTTCTACAAATCATTATTACAAATTTTTACGCGAGGGTGTTATAGTAGGAATGGCAATGCTTTCATTGTTGTTTACTACACGACTAACAAGGCAATCAAATAATTTTACATGGGAACCTATTAAGGAAGTTGCTTACCTCTTCCTTGGAATTTTTATAACAATGGTTCCCTGCATTCTGTATCTGGAATTTAACGCCAAAAGTTTAGGTGTAAACTTTGCAAGTCAGTTTTATTATGCGGCCGGAGGATTGAGCAGCGTTTTGGATAATACTCCAACAGCGGTAACATTTTATTCGCTTGCTTTGGGATTGGGTCAGCAATCTGCAAACATGGTTGCGGGAATTCCATTTGATCTGATGAAAGCTATTTCAGTCGGCGCAGTATTTTTCGGCAGTATGACGTACATTGGTAACGGACCTAACTTTATGGTAAAGTCTGTTGCAGAAGAAAACAATATAAAAATGCCTGACTTTTTCAGTTACATCTACAAATTTTCTTTAATTGTATTGCTGCCAATATTTATTATTGTACAGTTGTTGTTTATATAAAAATTAAAAGCGCTTGTTTTGCTTCAGGTTAAATTGAATCTGAGTGAAGCAAGCGCTTTTTTTATATTTAAATCTTTAGCACTCATTTCAATTGAGTAATTTGTAAACTCTCTTCTTTGCCTGTATTCTTTCCTCAATTTGTCAAAGTAAATAGCGGAAGTTAAACTCTTATCTGTTAAAAGTTTTTTTAGAGCAATATTGTCTTCATCAATATTATATGCCTGCTTAATAACATTGTCTATTGATTTTTCAAAACCAATATCAAAATTAAATTCTATAGTTGGGTTCTCTATCATTGGTAATTGTGGGGTCCAGCCAGGTTTAACTTCAAGAAATTTACAAAGCTCATTATAAATCATAAGGGTGCCGTTTACTTTTCCTTCGTATGAATAACCGGCAATATGTGCTGTTCCGATAAATGTCTTTTCAAGTAGTTCAACATTTATGTTCGGTTCGATTTCCCAGACATCAAGAATTGTGACCATATCGGAATCATTCTTCATACAATTTAGTAATGCTGTGTTGTCTATTACGGGTCCGCGTGAACTATTGATTATTATTGCTCCGGGTTTTATCTGTTGCAGGTTCTTTTCATTTAAAAGATGAAAGGTTTTGTCTTCTCCTTCATAAGTTAGCGGAACGTGAAAAGTGATAATGTCTGCACTGAGCGCTTCATTTAGATCGACAAAATTTTTATTGTTTGTTCTTCTTTTAAGCGGCGGATCATTTTGAAGTACTTTTAATCCAAGTTTTTCAGCAGTGCACACAACACGGCTTCCAATATTTCCAACACCAACAACACCAATGGTTTTACCTTCAAGAGGGATTTTTTTTTCTACTACAGATTTGAAAATTGCAGCCCATACATATTCATTTACAGAATCTGCATTGCAGCCAGCAGCATTTGCATATGTAATTCCGGATTCATTTAAATAATCCAAATCAATATGATCAAATCCAATTGTTGCTGTTCCTACAAATTTAATTCGGGTTCCCTGCAAAAGATTTTTATCTACAGTTGTAATCGATCTTACAATTAATATTTCAGCATCTTTCAGCTCCGCATTAGAAATATTTCTGCCGGGCAATAGTTTTAAATTACCAAAGCATCCAAACGCTTCCTTGGCAAAGGGAATATTTTCGTCGGCTATTATCTTCATTCATTAAATTCTTATTCTGATTTTAAAACGGCATCAAAACTTAATAATTTTTTCCAATGAATAGTATAAGAATGCAACTAATGATGCTCAAATTCCTAAATTATATTGTAATGCCAGCCTTAAATCGTTATCTTTTGAAGCAAATTATCAATTAGTGGAGAAAAAAAGAAACGATGAAATTTAATCCGAGAACCCATACTTGCGGAGAATTAAGAGAAAAGCATATTGGTGAAAATATTGTACTTAATGGCTGGGTAGATACCAGAAGAGACCTTGGCGGAGTTATCTTTATCGAAATGCGCGATCGTTACGGAATTACCCAGATTGTTTTTGAACCCGGTTATAACCAGGATACTCATCATTTAGCCAAAGATTTACGAAGTGAGTTTGTTATTTCTATTGAAGGAAAAGTAAGAAAGAGACCGGAGGGGACAGAGAATCCTCAAATGGCTACTGGGATGGTTGATGTAATGGTTGATAAATTGATAGTTTTAAATACGGCCAAAACACCTCCTTTTCAAATTAAAGATGATGTTGAAATTAGCGAAGATGTTAGGTTAAAGTATAGATATCTTGATTTACGCAGACCAAAAGTCCAGAAGAATCTTTTGCTTAGACATAAATTGAATCAGGTCGTCCGGAAATATTTTGATGAAAATAGTTTTGTAGAAGTTGAAACACCTGTTCTGATGAAAAGTACTCCGGAAGGGGCAAGGGATTTTCTTGTGCCAAGCAGATTGCATAAAGGAAAATTTTATGCGTTGCCCCAGTCACCGCAGCAATACAAACAAATTTTAATGGTTGCAGGGTTAGACCGCTATTTTCAAATAGTAAAATGTTTTAGAGATGAAGATTTACGTGCAGACAGACAACCTGAATTTACCCAGATAGACGTTGAAATGTCTTTTGTTGATAAGGAAGATATTTTTAAGATTGTTGAAGGTCTGATGCAGAAATTATTTAAGGAAATGCTGGATTATAATTTGCCCGAATCGTTACCAAGATTAACCTTTGATGAAGCGATGGAAAAATACGGAAGCGATAAACCAGATTTAAGATTTGAACTTGAAATGATAAATCTGAATGATGTTTTTGCAGATTCTGACTTCCGTGTCTATAAAGAAGCAATTAATAAAGGTGGGGTTGTAACTGGCCTGGTAGCCCGGGGATGTGGTGAATATACACGAAACCAGCTTGATGTGCTTACTGATTATGTAAAAAAACTTGGTGCTTCAGGATTAATTTGGATTCGGGTAAAAGAAGATGGTCTTGACTCTCCAACAGTTAAATTCCTTAGTGAACCAGAACAGAAAAATCTTATTGCAAAGCTGAATACAAAAGCGGGTGATCTAATTTTAATCCTTGCGGGTGCCAGATTAAAAACTCTGTCAATAATGGGTTCGCTAAGATTGGAAATGGCAAGAAGATTAGACTTAATAAAGAATGGCAGGAAGATAGCCATGTTATGGGTTACCGATTTTCCGTTGCTTGAATGGGATGAAGAAACAAAACGTTATTATGCAATGCATCATCCGTTTACTTCTCCAAGAATAGAAGATGTTGAATTGATGAAAACAGATCCGGGCAAAGTTAAAGCAAGAGCTTATGATTTAGTTTTAAATGGAAATGAAATTGCTGGCGGAAGCATCAGGATTCATAATGCAGAATTACAAAGTCTTATGTTTAAAACCCTGGGAATCTCTGAAGAAGAGGCTGAAGTGAAATTCGGATTTTTAATGAATGCATTTAAATACGGTGCCCCACCGCATGGTGGAATTGCTTTTGGAGTTGATCGATTGGCTATGTTGATTGCAGGCGAAAATTCAATCAGGGAAGTAATTGCCTTTCCAAAAACTGCTGCTGCTGTTTCACTGATGGATGATTCTCCTTCTAACGTTAGTGAAGAACAGCTTAAAGAATTGCATATCAAAGTCAGATGATAAAAATTTAATTTATAAAAATTCGACTCGTCATTTTTGGTTACATCTTCTTCAATTGAAGGAGATGTAATTTATAATAAACTATATTTATTTTGCCTTTCCTTTCAACCGCCCTTATCCATATGAGTGGTAAATTTCTCCTCTAACATTTCTATACACTGAAATATTCATCAAAGTATTTATTCATATCAGATATCAGTCTCTATTATTTTGAAAGTATGAAAATTTTTTTTACTAAATCGGAAATATTTTACCTGTAACACGTAAATATTACTTGAGCTTTTCAAAAATCCAATAATGAATAAATGCTCTGACGTTAAAGTAAACCCGTTAAATTTAATTAAAATAAAATGTTGCATTTATTAATTAACTTTTTATTATCTTTCGGTTGTTAATGTTTAGTTAGTTGTTCTCTTGGTTTAGTATTTGTTAAATAAATCGCAATGATGAAATTTAATAAACCTTGCTACCGGAGTAATAAATGGGTCAACAACAATTATTGCTAGTCGTTTTAGGAATACTCATAGTAGGTATTGCTATACTTGTTGGCATCTATATATTTCGTGCTAATGCAATTGAAGCCAAGCGTAACACGATAACAAATGAATTAATAAATCTTGCCGGCTTAGCACAACAATATTATTTAAAACCAACATCAATGGGTGGCGGTGGAAAATCGTTTGCCGGTTGGAAAATACCTCAACCTCTATTATTTACAGCAAGCGGAAGATTTTTAGCATCAGTTAGCAGCGATAATGTTGTGATTACAGGAATAGGAAATGAAGTTGTTACCGATAAGGATTCTATAGAAGTTCAAACTACGGTCTATGCAGATAGTATATCAACTGCAATAATACACTAAAGGTAAATATTTACAGGTAAAAATTTCAGACTTAGGTTCGATTATATGAGTGCAAGGTTCTAAAATAGGCTTTTCAATAAAATTTATATTGGCATATTTTTCGTTCTTTATGGTACACAAATTAACTCAATCAATTATCAAATAATTAAAGGAGCACTATTATGGGTCAACAACAATTGTTACTTATCGTTTTAGGCGTTATCATTGTCGGTATAGCCGTTGTAGTTGGAATAAACATCTTTTCCGCTAGCAGTTCAAATGCAAACCGTGATGCTGTTGTAAGCGATTTAACAAACCTGGCATCAATGGCACAGCAGTATTATAGAAAACCAACCGCAATGGGTGGTGGTGGAAATTCGTTTGTTGGTTTTGCTGATAATAAAGTACCGGCTTCATTACTTTCTAATGCAAATGGTACCTACAGTATTGGTACACCAACAGCTACAAGCGTTGTAATTACTGGTACAGGAAAGGAAAATGGCTTTGATGGTTCAACAGCTATTGATATAGATATGACAGTCTATGCCGATAGTGTTACAACAACTAATAACAACTAAAACTATTTCTGTTTAAAAATGGGCTGTTAGACTTTTTTATGGAATGTTTAACGGCCTTTTTTTATTTTAAGCAAAAAAAATAATATGATAGAGTTAAGATTTTCTGCAGAAAAACCAAACGGTCAGTTAATTTCCGGAGCATTAACTTCTGATACGGTTGGTGAAGGTAAGAAAAAGATTTATAAGCTTGCTGAAAAGAACCAGCTCAAGGTTAAGAATATTGAAAGAAAATCTACATTCTTATATAAGATTCGTAAAGGGAATGAAAAACCTGTAGTTGGTGAACAGAAAGCGTTTACAAAAGCTGAAGTTGTTGCTGCTCTCAATAAACTTGGTTATAACGTTGTCTCTGTAAATAAAAAGCTTTTTGATTTTAACCTAAAGCCTCCGCAGCAAGAAATAGTTTCTTATGTTAAAATAAGTGCAGAATTGCTTGAGCAAAAACTTCCATATAGTGAAGTTCTTACCTTATTAATCAATGATATTCCAAATAAATCGCTTCGTGAATCATTAAAAGAAATTAGTAATGAACTTAAAAAAGGTTCCGATAGCGAAGCGACATTTTTAAAATACCAGGGGGTGTTCGGAAAATTTACTGCTTATATGCTTGGTCTGGCATCCAAAAGTGGTAATATGACGGAGATATACAGAGCCACAGCTAAATTCTTGGAAAGAAGGATGGAGTTTAAGAAAAATTTACGAAGCGCACTTATTACTCCTATTGTTACACTATTCGTTTTGTTTTTAGCTGTTCTCTTTTATGTGGGATATATTTTTCCCGAAACGGCAAAGTTGTTTACTAAATTTAATATTGCGCTTCCGCCAATGACAGCATTTACATTAAAGATAAGTGACTTCCTGATGGAAAACACTTTGCTAGTGGTAGCCGTAACTGTTCTGCCTCCAATTATATTGTGGCAGCTCGCCTCTACTAAAAAAGGGAAGTTAATTGCACATCGGACTTTATTAAAACTTCCTGTAATGGGAAAACTTATTCACAAAACATTAATAGAGGTTTTTTGCCGAGTATTTTATACAATGTACAGTGGTTCTGCAGAAAGCATTGAGCCAGTACGTATTGCTGCAGAAGCAGTTGATAATGCATACTTTGAGGACAGGATTAAAAACGTAGCAATTCCGCTTATGATTAAAAAAGGGATTGGTATTACAGATGCATTTGAAGCGAGCGGTGTATTTACAGAAACTGCATTATCCAGATTCCATTCGGGCGAGGAAACCGGAACAATTAAAAATACTGCACTGCAACTTGCGAATTATTATGAAAGTGAAACGACTTATAAACTTAAAAATATGATTGAATTAGTTCAGGTTGTTATTGCAATGGTGATAATGGTAGTTATGATTTTATTAACAGTTGTTTCAGCAGAAACTGCAACCATAAGTCCTAAAAACCCAATGATGTCATTTATATATAATTACTTAAGTGTGTTTATAAAATGATAGATGCAAATCTTGAAATGACTGATAAGATTGGTTACCTTTTGTTAAAAAAGGGAATCATCGATGTTGAAACACTTGAGAAAGCCTTACGCATAAAACAAAACGAGAATGGGAAAATAAAACGTAACCTTGCCCAGATCCTGGTCCACGAATTTAATTATGATCATGATACCATATTCAGGCAGGTTGCAATACTTTACGCCTTCAGAGAATTAAATATTAAGATTGATGAAATAACAGATGCCCGTATAGAAGAAATTAGGAAAATGATTAATACTTCTCCGGATGAAGTAAAAGCGCAAATATTAGAACATAAGATAATTCCTTTTCAATATGATGAAAGAATAAAAGACAAACTTATTCTTGCAGCTATAGATCCTACCGATAAAAGCATTACGAAAATTGCATACGGTTTAAATGCAAAAAAATATGAAGTAAGTTATATAAGGAAAAAAGATTACCAGAGATTAATCCAGATTGTACTGCCTCCTGAAAATGTTTATATGAAAATGATGGAAGAGCAGGGGGAACAGATAACAATCGAACAGGAAGAATCTCAGTTAAATGAAGAAGAACTTGAAGCCGAAATAAATAAAAGCGCTTTAATAAGCCTCGTTGAAGGCTCGCTTGTTGAAGGGGTCAGAAGGAATGCAAGCGATATTCACTACGTACCTAAAAGCGGCAACAAAACAGAAATTTATCTTAGAGTTGATGGTGATCTTAAACTGTGGTTTGTTCAGGATAACATCTGGCCGGAAGCGGTTATCTCCGTAGTAAAAGACAGGGCTAAAGGATTGGACAGGTTTGAAAGAGAACGCGCCCAGGATGGTTTTATACAAAGAGAAATTGACGGACATATAATTCGTTTCAGGGTTTCTGTTTTGCCAATGGTTGGTACTGAACTGAAAAATAAATTTGAATCTGTTGTTATAAGAATTCTTGATGATAGAAAAGTAATAAAGGATCTTAACAAACTTGGATTAACAGGTTATGCTAAAGATGCATTTGAAAAAGCAATTACAAAACCACAGGGTATGGTTATATTAACTGGTCCTACAGGTAGCGGTAAAAGCACTACCCTTGTTGCTGCTCTTTACCAGGTAATTGATCCAACCGTAAATGTTTTGACTGTTGAAGATCCTGTTGAATATGTTATAGACGGTGCTCGCCAGCTTAAGATTGGTCACAAAATGAATTTTGAACAGGCTATCCGTTCAATATTAAGACACGATCCTGATATTGTGCTTGTTGGTGAGATGCGTGATAAGGAAACTGCCGAAGTTGCAATAAAGCTTGCTAACACCGGTCACTTAACTTTTTCAACACTGCACACCAATGATGCGCCAAGCGCGGTCTCCCGTCTTTATAAGATGGGGATTGAACCATTCCTTATTGCTTATGCAATTAATATTATTGTGGCGCAAAGATTATTAAGAAAACTGTGTGATTGCAAAAAGAAAGTACATAATTTTGATGAAGGATTAATGCGCTCTGCGGGTTTGGATATTGCCGAATGGCGGAACTATGAAATTTACGAACCGGTCGGTTGCCCTAAATGTAATAACTCCGGTTATAAAGGACGACTTGCAATTCATGAAGCGCTGTACTTTACAAAAGAAATCAGAGAAATGATAGTTAGTTCTGGCGAAGAAGTAAACGAAGAAATGATAAGACAACAATCCAAAAGAGACGGTACGTTAAACTTAAGAGAAGCTGGTTTTGAAAAAGTAAAATTAGGGTTTACTTCTATTCAAGAGGTTATGGCAACAACAACGGAAGACTAAAAAATTAATTAACATTTTTAAATTAAT
>QZKB01000014.1 GCA_003599415.1 Ignavibacteriales bacterium
TAATCCATTCCGAATTTCATTTCATTTCTCCTTTATTACCAAAGAAATAAATCATTGCATCAATTAAATGCTTTCTCCAGTTTCCCCATGTATGTCCTTCGAAATATTCTTTATAGATAAAATTATAACCTTTCTTTTTAAGTACTTCATTCATCCTTCTGTTAGCATTAATAAAATCAAGTTCTGTTGCAGGAAGGAAATCTGCACCAACCTTGTTCTCGTATGTTCCGATATCAAAATATAAATTGACAGATTTTTTTTCTGATTCATTAAATAATTTAATTATACTGTCATCATTAAAGGAATAATAACCCGACTGGGAATAGGCATTTCGGAAAAGTTCATTTCTAATAAACGAAATATAAGTAGATATTAATCCGGCATAAGAATCGCCAACAACAAGTCTTTTATCAGGAGATTGAATTGTTGAATAATTCTCATCAATAAACTTTACAAGTTCATCGCAGAAGAACTTAACATAATCATCATTCATTCCGTATTCAGTTGATCTGTTTGGTACTTTAGGTTGATGAAGGTTTGGCGGAGTAACAAACACGGCAATACAAGAATCAATTTTTCTTTCAAGGATTAATCTGTTAATTGAATATGGCGCCAGCGCAAATCTTATATAATCAGGTCCATCCTGAAAATAAACTGTTGGATATCTCTTATTCTGATTATAATCCGGAGGAAGGTAAACATAAACTTCATGATTGTAAGGTAAAGCGCCTGCAGGAAGATTATGTTTTATTAGTCCATCATAACTTCCAACTTTACCAAAAAGATAATCCTGGAAGTAAGGATGTCTTTCATACTTCGGCATTACCAGTTCGGAAAGTGCACCTAATCCATTTAATGATTTGAATTTATTTGAAGGATCACACAAATATTTATCCTTTATAATTAACTGGTATTCAATTCTTGCCTTTGGCTCAAGTTCAAGACTAAGAAAGAATAAATCAACACCTTCTAATTTTTTAAATGGAATTGTATCAGTCCAACCCGTAATATCGCTTATGAATTCAACTTTGCTAAAAATACCTTTGTAAATTAATGTTACTTTCGAATCACTTTCATAAAACGGATAGTCCTGTTTATCTAAAGAATCTAAAATATTCTGTTTTAGAATTTCCTTTTCCTTTTTTGAAAGGTTGTTCCAGTTTTCCAAAGTAGAACTCAAGCCTTCAACCATGTTAAGATGATTTTTCTTTTCCGTCAGATTCTCAATTTCATTATTCATATTAATTAAGCTTTTTTCAATCCTTCAGCATTTGCATGATAAAGATTACCCTGGTAGGATATATTTTTCAATTCAGCCTTAGCATCAAAACTGCCAAACTGCGGTTTTGCATTAATACCTTTGTTCAATGTTGCGTTGATGCCGAAGATGCATTCAATAACTATATTAGTCCAGCTTCCGCTTGATGATACAGTCCAGTCAGTATAGTACGGCATATCAGCATGGGCTTTTCTTGCGCCGCCACTTTCCGGATCAATAGCTGATTCTACAAAATGAGCCTGACCTAACGGACCCTGGTTAACTGATTTTGATAATCCTTTTAACCATTCAAGTGCTAATTCAACATTACCTGATTTGAATAATGCTGTAACAGCTTGTGCGGGCCACGCAGGGTAAGCACCATTCCATTGATGATCCGGTCTTACACTAAACATTGAATTGTCATCACCGGGAGAAAGTGCACGCATCCATGTTGGTGATTGCAACTGCTTTTTAAAGAAATCAACCATTTCAATTTTTTGCTTTGTTGTCAGGTCATCAGGGATGTAATTTAAAATTGTGAAAAAGTCATAACAATGTCTTACTTCAACCAATGAACCGTCAGGGAATCTTGCATTCCAGTAGCCTTTTCCATCAACATAAAGTTTATTGAGCTGTTTAACTATTCCATCAGCTTCAGTTAAAAGATCATTGATCAAATCATTCCTGCCGGTAAGCTCACAAAATTCTGCTGCGGTTCTAAGGTTAAAAATATTTGCAGCATTAAGTGAAGCAACTTCGTGGATATAAGTACTTACACATTCTAACAAATTATTTATACCACCATAATCTGCCAGACCATTAGGTGATTTGTAATTTTTCCAGTTCTTTGCGTGCTTCAATAATAATTCAAAAACCTGCTCATTTTTATTATTGACCGGAATTATTTTATCAAGCCATTTGAAATCACCATTCCATCTTAGATAATTTTTTGAAATATCTGTTATAGCAAAATCATTTACTGAATACCAGGGACCAACTGGTCCACCAGTTAAGTATTCTGACCCAAAATGTTTGTGCATATCCAATGACATCCAATGCTCTAAATATTTCTTCATTACTGCAGGATCAAGAAGTGCATGCGTTAATGAGCTTAGGGCATAATCCCAAATGAATGTAACTGATTGCCAGTATTTGGGGAGAAGTGTATCATAAGTTCTTCCTAAAACTGAATAAGGATTATCTCTTTTAAAATAAATTACTCCAAGTACTCCCATGTAATAAAGTTTTGCAATCTCTTTATCTGTTGTTTCAAGCGACGGCATAGAACCGGAGAATCTTGAATTGCCTGGTGTAAATGCCGCTTTTATTTCTTCGTTCCATTCATCTCTGCAATGTTGAATTTCACCTTCAACATTAGAAATTATTTTTTTATAATCAGAAAGGACAACTTCCAGTGAATCACCTACAACTTCAACATAATCAATAATTTTTGTTTCACCTGGAGATAAATGCATATTTGCTTTAATACCGTTACGTGTGAGTTTTCCTTTTACAGAAATGCCCTGCACCTGAAACGCATTACTGTTTTTTGCTGAATAGATTAAAAAATTATTTGTTTCATCAAACTCTATTTTGTTATCTGTTTCGCACGGAGGAAGAGGTTCATTCCAGGTTTTAACTGCTTTAGTAACACTTCCCGCTAATCCGTATTTAAACTCTACATCCTTTTCCACACCGCTAATATTTTGTACAGATAACCTTACAGCACAAGCCATTTTACCCATTGGAAGGATTGTTATAGAACGTAGCTTAAGTCCTTCATACTCCGTCTCGCGTTCAATTTTATCTGCAAACCAGGTGTATTTTATTTTCGTCCCTGTTGCAGGAAAGTAAACATCATTTATAAAAAGTCCGGCGGTTATTATATCCGAACAACCAAATGGAGGAAAGTTCAGACTTCTGATACCAGTAATATCAAAATCAACCTGGACACAACCAATAAAGTTTGTAAGTCCGGGCAGATTAAAAATATCTCCGTGTTTATGAATAAGTACATCACTTTTAAGATCTTCAACTGTTGGAATCATCAGAACTCCGTTAAAATTTATTATTCAAAAGTTATTTCAATTAGATGAGGATAGTATTCCTCAAATTCTATATAGGTAACATAAATTGTCTTTCCATTATCTTTAGCAAATGAAGGATGCTCTTTGCCTGCATAAATCAATTCAAGCTTTGGTCCTTTGGTTTTACTTTGCGGAATAACCTGCCAGAGGGTAATTGGATCACTCCAGGGACCCCAGGGAGTTGGAGAAGTTCTGCCAACAATTTTACCGCTTAACTCAAATGAATGAATTGAAAGGTAGCAGTCAAGATACTTATTGTAATTCACTGATAGCTCATTTGGCATACCGGAAAATAAAGGGCTGGATAACTTTACATCTTTTGTCCAGCTTTCTTTTTCCGAAACAAAATATTCATACTTATCAATATTTTCTATCTCTTCAGTTTTAACTCTTGCCAGGTGAAGGTTGTGAATTCCACTTGAATCATTTTTTGTCCCGTATAAATAAACATATTCATCACCGGGTTGATAAAGAATTGCAGAAGCAAAGCCAGGTTCGTCTTCTTTCCATAAAATATAAGAACCATTGTGGTAAACTCTTTTAAAATTCCAATCTTTTTCATTACCAACTGCCATTCCGGAACCAACTACAACAAAGTTAGCTGGTGGTTCTCCATCCTTAAGCATTTTTATTTTTATGAAATAAAGATATACCTTGCCGTTAACTGCAATTCCATGAAGACACCATATACGGTACCAGTTATGATCTTCATCTTCCTCATGCGGTATTAACTGTTTAAGCTGATTTGTGGCATCAAGAATGTATTCAAAATTATTAAATCCATTTTCACCTGTTTTATTAAAACATAATAAACCGGTATTAGTAATCATTTTCTCCAATCCTCCAATACCACTCATATCTACAGGGCCTAATGGTTGTCCACCCGGATACCAAAGACTTTCACCTTCGGTTCTTTTTCCAATAAGAGTATCACCAAAGAAGAATAAACATTTATCATCCAGAGGGATTGAATATGCTCCATCCTGTCCTACCATTTTATTTGGATTATCCTGGAATTGCGGACCAATATCCCTCACGTTCAGAATTTTTATTTCTTTCATATTGTCCAATTTCTTTTAAAGCTTAGTGTGATAATAATTCACAAATTGTAAAATAGCCATTCCATTAAAGCAGATATCCTTTAAAAAAAATTAAAGATCCCGCCTGACTACAATCAGGCAGGTTTTCACAGGAATGACACTCATAAATTTATTACGACATTTTTAAAGTCAGTCTTTATATTATTTAAGCAGAATCATTTTTCGTGTTTCAGAAAATTCAGATGTGATAATTCTGTAATAATAAATTCCGCTTGAGAGATTTACTGCATTAAAATTAACTTCATAACTTCCGGCAGTTCTGTAGCCGTTTACCAATGACTGAAGTTCTTTACCAGATCCATCATAAATTCCAATTTGAACAATTCCAGATTGTTTTAATGAATATCTGAAACTTGTATTTGGATTAAACGGGTTTGGAAAATTCTGTGATAATTTATATTCTGTTGGAAGATTTGAAAGCTGCCCTTCCACATCAGAAGTACCTATTACTTTTACCATGTGATTCATGGATGTATCTGAACCGGCTAATTGCTGATCTGCATCCTGATCATTTAAGAACTTTAGCATATCCATAGTATTAACTGTTACAAGATAACCTATAGCATAGTCACCACCCTTTGAACCCACCTTCAGATTAACTGTTGTTTCATACACTACGTTTGCGTCGTGCAAATAACCCTGATCGGTTAGAAGATTAATCCATTTCATTCCGTCCGGTCTTTGAATTACGGTATCAACATCTCCCCAGGCAGGAATTGCAGAAGTGTCAAGCACCATGCTTCCAAATCCAACCGGAGAGGTATACGTACCGCTTTCAAACGTCCAGTCTTCCGGTACAAGTATAGCTAAAACTCCTTTGTGCGCATTATTATTTTCAGCATTCATATCAGAGATTGTTATGGTTGCTGTAAATGTTTCTCCGGCATTAACCTGAGTTGGCTGACTTACTTCTTCAATAAAGCAGCCAATTAAGGAGAACACCACGATTACTTCCAATAGAAGAGTAAGTGATTTTATTTTTTTCATTTTTACCTCCGGGAATAACTGTGCCTGCCATTTAAGACAGGCACACGAATAAACAATAATTACTTAAGCAATAACATCTTTGCTGTTTGAATAAACTCTGCTCCATCTGAACCTTTTGCGCTGATACTATACAAGTATGTTCCGCTTGGCAAATCACTTGCATCAAAAACAACATTCTGAGTACCAGCAGAATATTTTCCCTGGGCAACAACTTTGATAAGCTGACCGACTGAATTATAAACAGATAAAGTTACTTCTGATTCAACCGGTAATGCAAAGCTAAGATTGGTAGTTGGATTGAAAGGATTTGGATAGTTCTTTAAAAGACTAAATTCCTTTGGAGTTGAAAGATCAACTTCAATTGATTTTGAATATTCAAATGCTCCGCTGAAATCCATTTGTTTCAGACGATAAACAAACTTGCCTGATTGTGCGGCTTTGTCAACAAATGTGTAAGAGATTTTCTGAGAAGTGGTTCCATTTCCGCTTACGAAACCAATTGTATTGAACTCTTTACCATTATTGCTCTTCTGTATTTCAAATCCGCGGTTATTTGTTTCAGTTGCAGTTTCCCATTTTAGCAGAACTCCATCTTTTGAACCTGCGGCTGTAAATGAAGTAAGTTCAACCGGTAAAACTCCTGAAACCGTTATTGCATTATTTAAACTGGTTGAATACCAAGTTGCATCTGAAAAATCAAGTGCGGCATCAGATACAAAATAGCCTAAATTATATGAACCCTGAGTAGCAGAAGGAGTCAACTTTGCATATAGTGTAGCCTGAACAGTACTTGCAATAACTGCGTGCGCAGTTGATGATTGATAAACAACCCATTTCATATCAGCGCCGCTTGGGTATCTTGCTTCAAGTGAATCCGTCCAGTAATCAACCTGTCCACCCGGTTCATTATCTGGTACATTAGCCGGAAGGAAGTTACAATAATCTGTATATGCACCGGTAAACCAAACAGAATCAACCTGCCAGTCATTTGGAATTAATAAACCGGCAATAGCATAATGCGGACTAGTATCTGACTGACCTTCAACATTTACCACAATGGTAGCGGTAAACTGTTCCAGCCCCTGAACTGTAGATGGTTGAGTTACAGAGACAATTACGAAACATCCGGCAATAATTAATGCTACAATTGCCGAAATAACCAGAACGGAAATTTTTGTAGTTCTCTTTTTCATGCTGCCTTCTCCTTTTTTTTATGGATAATTATTTTATTTAAATGAATCGGATAAAAATCTTAATCCTCGCTTAATTTTCTTTTGTTTTAATTAATATATCAGAAAATTCACCTGGTTTTAAAGTCACTTTTATCTGGTCTTCAATTTCATTTAAAGTTTGAAGACTATTACCAAGCAGATCAATTATATCAGCCTGGTAACCGGAAAATAATTTACTCTTTATGTTTGCAGTTTGATTGTTCTTACTATCAGCATTTATTAACCTGATTATTGTACCTTGTTCAACTGATTTCAGATTAACCATAATTATATTCTGGTTATCAATTGTTAAATATTCCTCAGAAGATGGATTGGAGCGGTACCAGCTTTTTCTAAACTGCAGTGGTGTGTTAAGTTCATATCCAAGCATACTTGATTTGGCAGGATCAAAACCTCCGGTACCTGAAGTAAATGCATAACTAAAATTCAACTTACCTTTTTGATTTTCATGCCTGTTCCATTCAACCGGAAAGTTTGTCATCAGGTTAGAAATTATTACGGGATTGTTTGAAGTGCTGTCTTTTCTGATTTTGATAACTCTTGCATCGGCAGTTGACCAGATAATATTTTCCTTATCATTAAATATTGATACTGAGTGCCTGAGCGAAACACCGTCGTGCTCAATTCCGGGAAGTCTGTCTTTATCAAGTTCAACATATCCGCCGAGAATTTCCGATTTTACTTTTGCATCTGTTATACTGAAACTGAATGGCAAACCGTATTCTTCAACTATTTTAGTTGGTTTTAGTTCTTCAAGATTTACATCGGCATCAACAAACACTTTATCAATCCCCTCAAGCAATGAGAAATTTATCCTTTCAATTACAGCATCCTCTTTCTTTACACTTAAAATTAATCTAACGGGGCTTTCATCGATAATTTCAAAAGTGGTTTTGTTTCCCGTAATAGTCGAGTGCTTTTGATTCAATTGAAATTTTTCAACTGTAGGATCAGCAAATCCGAAACTGCTCCTGTTATTCAATAATTCCCTGCCTGATTTCTTATCGATTATACTAGAAACCGTTAAACGATTTGCATCCAGAGTTATTTTGTAAAATTTATTTTCAATTGAGTTATCATTCTTTTTTAATCCACTAACCAACTCAACAGGTTTTAACTTTGCTTTCATCAGGTATTTTTTATAACCAAAAGATGGAACATCACGTGCAATTAAGTATTGCTTATGATTTATCCTGAAGCTTGAGACTTCTTTTTTTGTAACCGCATCAATTATATCATACTCAGGTGATGAATCAAACGGGTAACGAACTTCAATTAAATCATCCCTTTTCCATGAAAGTGTGTTAAATACATATAAACCTTCAGATTCAAAACTTTCTTCAGGTTTTGTTAGCCTGTGCAATGATTTTAATAAAACTGCTTCAGTGCCTAACCGGGCGTTCTCTACATAACTTTCCCTGTAATCCATTGTTAGTTTATTATCTTCAGGTGATCCGTAACCTAATTCAAGTCCGCTTCCATGCCCGCTGAATTGAAGAAGACTTTTATAAGATTCATCAATTTCAAAATTCATTGGTTCCTTTGCATTATCTAAAATGCTGCTTAGTGTAGAAAGCTTCTCAGCAGAAAGTAACTGGTGCTGACTCCATCTCTCACTTTTATTACGTTCAAATTCACCCTGGTACATAATATCCCAGTTGGAAGTAAAGTCACCTTTTAAAACCGGAAGTTCATTGTAAGCTTTGGAGTTTATTAATGCATTTGTAAAAGTATTAACATCGCTGCTAATAAATTTTGGATATTCAAATTGTTCATTCCATTTCATTGCCAGCAGATACTGGTCACTTGCAATCGCACTATTATCACTGAATGAAGAGTTTATTAAAATAATATCCGGCTGATAATTTTTAGCTTCTATTTTCTTAATTCGTTCCCAGAGCCTTTGCTCAACGGCAAGCAGATTGTTTGATTCAAGCCCGTAAGATCTTCCTTCGTTGTATGCTTCATTTATGTAAGTAACAACCTGACTTCCGTCCGCAGCTTCCCATTTAAATATTTTTGGCAAAGTCTGCTGAAGTTTATAACTGCCGTAAAATTCATTAATACCTTCAGCAAGAAATTTTACTCCTGCTTTTGAAAGAACCTGGGGTAAAAACCAGGCTTGCCCCGGAACATCATTATAAACAGCACCGGTAAATGATATACCATATTTATTTCTATAATCCATCGCAATATTAAGCGAGCTTAGCATTTCTTCTTCTGATATCCAACCTGTAAATGGATTTGTGTAAATTGGAGATAATGCAACTCTCCCTTCTTTAATCAAATTGATAAGCTCTAAGAACTTTTCTTTGGTTCTAAGTTTCTCATATGCAGCAAGCTGCCATGTTGTTTCTATTGTCCAGTGAAAATCAGGATGTTCTTTACACATCTTTAAAACATCGTCAAGTGTATTGCAATGTAGTTCTTCACAGACGGGCTGAGGATGAGTATAACCAACATCGGTATGATTAAGCAGCATAAGATGGATACTATATTTTTTCTGCTTCTCTAACTGAAAATCTTTTTTGATAACTTCTCTACCCATAACAAGTTCAGATGTAACAGCACTATTCTCCGTAATTTCAGATATATAAAATGAATGGCGGGTTAATCCAAAAAGAAGTGTATCAATTTTAAACTCGTATTCTTTGTTTTCAATTTTAATTCTGAGTAAAGCAGAAGCAAGTTCAGAATTTTTCGAATTTATCTCCACATCAATTCTTTGTTTTAACTGGTTATCTATTTTTCTATAAAAGAAAGTAGAAGCAATATTATAATCAGTTTTATTCTTATCTGATTTGATCAGATACTTTACAGATTTAACCGGTGAACCATCTTTTTCAAGCAGTCTTGAATAAAATCCCCATTCCCAATTGATTACTCCAAAGTAAGCAATACCATTGTTTTTATGTGTATTAAAAACTTTTACAATTAAATCATTCTTCCCCTTTTTCAATTTAATTCTTATAGTATCCTGGTCTTTCAGAGCATTACGAATATTGTCTGAAGAAAAAATTCTTTCTCTATTTAGAAAAACTTTTACCTGCGAATTACTTCCCAATGTCAGAAGAACTTCTTTGTCAGATTCACTTTCAATTGTTGTAAATGCGTACCCAGCTCTTGTAAACCAAATTTTAATGGGAACCTTCGTATTAACATTCCATTGAATTGTTTTATTAAAATCAACAAAGCCCTTTTTGTTTATTGATTGGGGAAACCACTGTATATTTTCTTTATCTGCTTGGTTAGAAGTTGCATAACTTCCTTCAACGGGAGCTATATCAGGTTCGCCAATTGCAATAGTATCTTTTGAATCCCCGAATCCAACAAGCGGAAATTCGAATGGACCGGTAACAAGCCATACAGGTATGAATCCCTGGTTATCCGGATTGAGAATTATTTCATTACTCTTATCTTGCGCAATAGCTAAATTATTTAGCAACAGGATTAAGAGAAATAAAAATTTGTGTAAGTGTTTTTTGATCAAGTCTGGCTCTCTTTATTTTATTAAAATCATTTTTCTTGTTTTCATAAATTCTCCGGCTTCCATCTTATAGAAATAAATTCCTGAAGAAAGCCAGGATGCATTATAATTAATTTCGTAATTACCCGGTTTACAATTCTTATTTAAGATTTCCGAGATCATCTCACCCAAGGCATTATATAATTTAATGGAAACGATTGATTCCTTTGGTACTCTAAAAGTTATTTTTGTTGAAGGATTAAAAGGATTAGGATAATTCTGATTGAGACAGAAATTGCCTGGTAATATTTCCTTATTCTCATTTACAGAGGTAGCAGTATCGCTGGTTGAAAGATAAATGAATCTCGGTCTGTATATATCTGCATTCACAAAATGGTCAGTAAAGCTATATGAGTTTACATTGTAACTTATAAGAAGTTTTTCTTTACCTGATAAATTCGGATGAGCTTTTGCATTATAAATAAAAATATCCGGATCTATAAGAACCTCCGGGCAGTTGTATATTGTTTGAGTTATTCCAAACGGACCAAGCGGGCTTTCACCTTCCAGAAGTGCAACACTATTTCCGGTTTGAAAAACAAGCAGGAATTTTCCATTAGTTAACGGAGTAACACTAAATTCCTGAGAGATACCTTTTGTTAAGGTAGCACAATCTTTAATTTCACTTCCCCAATCCGTTCCATTCCAGTACTGCCACTTCTCAAAGTCTTCTATGTTTTCAGGAAGTACGCGTGCTGCTACAAGCTCTTTATCAGATGCACCGCTTCTTGGTCCATATACATAAATATATCCGTCAGGAAACGGATTGCCTGAAACATTTGTCATCGGCATTATTGCCTGACCTAAAACTATATCCCAATTTGCAGTTGTATCTTTGTAGTATAATGGAGTATCAAACTGCTGTACATTTTTTATAAAATTTTCATCATCAAGATTAAATTTTAACAATGCAACACCGTTTACCTCAAATCCAAGTCCTCCGGAGGTACCATTCATGCGAAGTGCAAAAACATAAATTGTATCATTTAATGAAATACCATCCATTAACCAATACCAGTCTCCTGTATGCGCATTTGGTGTTTCTGGAACAAAAACTGAAACCGGTGTATTGTTTGCATTTTTTCTCCAGAAAAATTCAATTGAATCCGGAGTGTTACTTTGTAACAATGCCAAAGTGTTATTAACCATTTTTGTGTTCAATCTTTTTCCTGTACTATCAACGTCTCCAATGAAAGTATCACTGAATACAATTAATTGTTTACCCGCAGGATTATCGGAAGGCGCTTCAAATTCATTTAAAGGAATTGAATAGATACCATCTGAACCAGTCCATCCATGATTGGTGTCCAACAGATTTGTCCATTCATCTGCTTTGGAAGTTTCATAAACAGAGCCGCACAAATTAGAATCCGGTACACCAATAGGATGCGGATAAGAGATAGGGACCCATGAACTATTCCCTGATGAGATTAATCCTGAAGTTGCTTTAGTTGTAAGGTAACCAAGATTAAAACAACCCAGGGTTTGGCCAACTTTCAACTTCAGATTAACATTGAAAGAAGTAACGTTAGTATATGTATAACCGATATCGGAAATAAGTACAATCCATTTCATATTTGAACCATACTGAGCAACCGGATAATACAAATCAACTGAGTCTTTCCATTCAGGAGATATATTAAGAATTCCGTTTCCAATTGCCGATGAATAAGTTGCCGATTCAAAGTCCCAATCTTCCGGAACAATAATACCAAGAATTCCTTTATGAGCATTGGGTTCCGGGACAAGATTATCAGTAATTACTAAACTGACATCTATAATTTCTCCCGGCTGTGCGGAAGTTGGCTGCCGAACAGATTCGAACAGGCAGCCGCTTAATTGTGGTAACATAATAATTGTTAATGCAAAGATTATATATTTTATTTTGATCACATTCATTTAATTAAAAACCTATCATTATTGAAAACCTGTGAACATCTTTGAAAACTTTTTCCGAAAAGACAAAAGCATAATCTAATCTTGTTGATACACCGCCAAATAATGGTGGTGTTAATCCAACTCCTATACTCCACTTACCCTCATCAGAATTAATTCTGTGTCCACCTCTGAACGCAATATATTTTAGAAGTTCCAGTTCAAGACCAATATTTACTTTTTCATTATTATCGGTCGGATGAACAAGCTCTGCAGCCCCGGTTAATACCAGGTCGTCATTAAATTTTAATTTATCGGATGCGCTTAATCTGAACAGAAGCGGAGTTCTGAAATCCTGGTTCACCAAACGCATATCCGGTCCAAAGTGCAGCAGTGAAAAACCAAGTGTAAGATCCCTGAATCCCGTAGCGTAAATTGCACCTACATCAAAAAGAATATTGCTGATGTTATAATCGTCAAGTTTTTCATAAACATATTTTACCTGTATACCAATTGATAACCGGTCTGTAAATCTCCGTGCAGCAGCTAATCCAAAGACATAATCACCTGCGCTAACCATTCTACCGGTACCATCCGGCATTAATGCCGTCGTTTCTTCAAACTCTTTTATTTGTAATGATGCTGCACTAACCGCAAAAACAAATGATGCAAAAGGAAATGCAAACACGGCAGAGCTATGTTTACTGTTTGCCAGCCAATTATTATAAGAGAATGCTAATTGATTTTTTTCCAGGTATGCAATACCGGATGAATTCCAGAATACTGAGTTTGCGTCATTTACAAGACTCGTTACTGCTTCACCCATTGCGGTTTCTTTAGCACCTACTCCTATTTTAAGAAATTGTAAACCTGCAGTACCGGATTTTGAAAAATCAAAACCATAATCAAGCTGCGCAAGATTTTCCTTAAGAGGAATCAGCATGAGGAATGTAATTAATATTATTTGAATTCTTTTCATCTGATAACCTTTTACTTGATTATTATAAGTGTGCCTTGTGCATTGCCAACAGAAGATTCAACAGTATAAAAATAAATTCCCGGTGAAGTCCTCTGTCTTGCATCCGTAAGCTGATCCCACACTTCTTCTCCGGAATTTACATTATCGTGTTCAAGTTTTCGTACAAGTTCTCCACTGGTAGTATAAATTCTTATTGTACAGACTGCAGGCAGGTTTGAAAAAATAATATAGTTTTCTGTTCCGGACGTTGGGAATCCGGATACCTCTTTAAAAGGATTTGGAAAAACCTTAACATTAAGTGCATTCTCTGCAGCGCTTCTTGTAGCAGTAATCGCTGTTTCATTTCTGTTTGTAAGCCAGCTTTCGTGTCCTGCGCTATCAAGTGAAGTTACTCCATAAAAGTATCCTGCTCCAAGACTGATGGTCTGATCTTCATAAACCCATTTATTATTCTCCGAATCATAATATCTGGTTTTGTCAGTATTCTTTTTGGGATCAATCCTGCGGATCATTGTATAAGGACCAATGAAAGATCTATCACTTCTGTAAATTCGATATTCTTTGAAATTTGATTTACCTGAAATGGGATTCACCCAGTTGTTTTCAATCGGAGCCCATGCAAGCGCAATTGTCTTGTTTGACGGCAATGCATAAATTTCAATTGCAGGAGACGGAGGCGGAACCGAGGTTACCCTGTAATTATTATTATAAAGATTAATTGCTCTGTCCATTGTACTTTTTAATGAATCCAATCCTTTTGGCAATAATGATTGAGAACTTGTACCAAGCAATGCTTTATCCAAAGGGATTCCGTTTACTGCTTCTGCAGTTACTATTTTAATAGAGGCACCAGCAGGAATATTATATGGTCCCGCGCTCATAAGCATAAACGGTGTTAAATGATCACCGGTATTTGCCTGTAAGGATTTATTTGTTCCGTTTAATATTTCATATAAACTTTGCTTTGATGAACTTTGAATTGTAAAATATTTTTCATTGTTAAGTAACTGCGCCCAAAAAATATTTGCAGGCTGCTGCCGGTTATCCGATGCCGCATCGGTATAAAGAAAGGAAAATCCTGCATAACCCGTTGTTCGTAGTTCACCTGCTGTTGCATAATAATTTCCAACATCATTTGGAAGACTGAAATTGGGAGTATCATCCCAGGCAAACATCATATTTCTTGTGGAGTCATACGAAACCAATTCATCTGTTCTGTTAAAATCATCTCCCCAGCCATTATGAACTACAAAATCCTGATAGCTTGGTCTTATCAGATTTGGAAAACCGATGTACACATCATTTACAGCAGCAACATTTTGGTTAGTAATTATATATTCACAAATGATAAAATTATTCAACAATGGAAAGCTCCACTGCCGACTAATTCTCTGTATGGAAATATTTTCTGTCGTTTTCCATTTTGCTGTAATAACCTGTTCTGCTTCCAAAGGATTATAAGAAGATGATTCGAGGAAATTTTCTGTCTTAATTATTGCATCAAAAGTACCGGCATCCACATAACTGAACGGACCATTTTCTGTAAAGAAAAGATTTCCGTCGAATTTTTTTCCGCCTATCCATATTCCCATACCAACCGAGTAAGATCTCTGATCATCTTTGTTCATTTTATCCGGTCCACCAGGCCAATCCATACTTGGATAATACTCAAACCTGTTAGTTGGACTGGGTGCACCGATAGTACCATCATCCTTCATCGTTTCCCAAAGATTTCCCCTGTCGTGAATTTTGAAATCAGCATTTCGCGATTGAGCAAACACTGCCGTAGTAAGTGCTAAACCGATTATTATAAATTTCATTTTACTCATTTTAATTCCACATCAATATTTAGAAGGAATATTTTACGCCGACATAAAAGCGGCGTTTATCATAGTAATTTTGCCAGCTTATATCATAACCGGCAGCATCAACGGTAGATACTTTTCCTGTCTCCACATAATCTTTTGTTGCGTTTGCGTCAAATAAAACATCACCATAGGAACGAAGATTTTTTGTATTGAACAGGTTAGTAATCTGAAGATAAACGGTAAACTCATGCGAACCAAATAAATTAATCAGCTTATCAATCTTCAGATCAACGTTGTGGCTGGCAGGATAACGGTAATTATCGTAAGTATCAGGAGCATCAGTTGTAAGCAGATATGTAAATGTTTGTCCGCTTACAAACCTGTATAGAACACTCAAACTTGTTCCTCCTAAGATAGTATTTAAAATTGAACTCTCTTCATATTCAGGATAACTAAGGAAAAGATTAGCGCGCAGAATATGCGGGCGGCTGAAACTTTTTTCAGTTGGAATTCTTTTATTTACTTCCGTATCCCATTGATAAGTTGCATTACCGTTCTTATCAAATACTACTACTTTAGGACTTGCCCTACCGGATGTTGATCTTGAAAAGCTGTAATTTACATCAACGTTTATGTACTTGTTAAATAGGGTTCTAAGTGAAACTTCAAAACCTCTTGAGTCTCCGTAATCACCTGAAATATAAGCGGCATAAGATTGATTAGCGTTTACCTGTCCTGTATAAGGATCGTAACCTCTTACCAACCTGTCAAACAAACCAACACGTTCATCAGTCTGATCGAAAACATCTTTATAGAAAGCGGTAACATCTAAAACCACGAAGTCGTTAAAATTATGCTTGATACCAACTTCAAACATTATTGTTTTCTGCGGTTTAAGCGGTTCAACTGTTAATGCTACTACTCTTTCAGGATCACCATCGTTAGATGCGATATGATCAGGAATTCTTCCTTCCTGGGCTGCAAGATTTCTTTCCGCAATAATTTTTTCAACAAGGTTTACCGGTCTGAAGTAAAGGAACTCAAACATCTGGTCAAGCGGAGGCATCTGGTAATAGTGTCCATAATTAAAATGCAAAAGCGAATTTTCAGTTATTGGAAATGAAACACCAAACCTCGGGCTCAACATTGTATATGATTTAGCCGGAACTCTTTTTTTAGCAAGAACATTTTCAAAAGAATACTTAACATGACCAAGCGAATCCACCTGGTCAAGATCAGGATCCTTACTTACATTATAAAGCGGATCGAGTGCGAGATTATAATAATTTGATTTTTCAAACCACATTCTGTTTGGATCGAAATAATCAAAACGTAATCCTATATTCAGAATCATACTTTCAAATTCCATCTTATTCTGGGCATACAATGCAAACTGAAGCGGGTGATAAGTTTCATTTAATCCCCTGTTAATCCAATCTGCTTCGTTAGCTGAGAAGGATGGTATTCTCCAGGTTTCTTTTTCTCCATAAGTATTGTAACGGAATTCAAATCCTGTTTTCAAAAGATTATTCGTGTTCCACTGCCAGTTTAAATTACCAACCAAAGAGATATCTCCGGATACGGCATTATTTCTAAGTATCGGAGTGTACTGGTCAAACGGTTCATCTTCAAAACCATCATACCTCATAAAGCCAAAGGTTGTAGGATTCTTGCTTCTGCCTAACGAAGTATAATCACTCGGTCTTTCTTTAAATTCAATATTGTAAGTGCTAAGTCTTAATTCGTAAAACAGATCTGTGTTTATAATTTGAGTAAATAATCCTGCCAGACTCCAGTTATAAGTATCTAACAAAGAGCCCCATCCCCTGTAATATTTTGCCTGATTTGTAAAATCTCCGTTCAGATCGGAA
>QZKB01000023.1 GCA_003599415.1 Ignavibacteriales bacterium
ATATCAAATAAAAAAATAACCAGGCTTGCAGATGAGACTGAAAATGCAGGTCAGGTATCATTCGCAGATGATGGTTCAATTGTCTATTCACTTCAGACTAAATTGTTTGTAAAGAATGACTCAAAGATTACAAGTTATGATTTAGGTTTGTTCTCTAATCGTACTCCAGTTTCTCCGGATGGAAGGCAAATAACTTTTAAAGATGACAACGACCAGCTTTGGATATTTGATTTACAAACTAAAAACAAATTGAAGATAACTGATTCCAAAACAGGTTACGGCAACGCAGCATGGTCACCTGACAGTAAAAATGTTGTTTTTACTTCAGTGGGTACTGATATTTTTACTTTCAACTTACCTAATAATTTTACCACTTCAATTGGAGAAGGTGAAAATCCTTCATGGTCACAAGATGGAAAATATATAGTTTATCATAAGAAAGAAATTGATTTTAACAAGGTTACATTGGTTAACTCCGATATTTATATAGCCAGCCCTGATGGTTTGATTAAAAGAAAGCTAACCGACACACCTGATGAAATTGAACTTGACGCAAAATTTTCTGATTCAGGTGAAATTATTTATCACAACTACTTAAAAAGAGAAATATTAGAGAAGAAAGTTGAATCAAACATCCTGAATAAAGCTTCGGCAGGAAATGTTATTTTTAAATTGGATGCTTCTTTGAACTTACAATTTTATAATTCTGTAAATAAAAAAAGCAGCATTGTAAAATCAAATTCTGTAGTTGACTGGGTGCACATTCACCAGGTTTGGGATACAAGAAGCTCAGGTAGCTGGTACCAGAATGGTGAAGGTTACGTATGCTGTGGGGCTACTTCTGCAATGGAAGTTCTGGCTTCATATGGAATTTTAAAACCATGGCCAATTACAACATACGGGCATAATTCAAACTATGGTTTATACATTTCGGATTCGTATACTTTTAATGGTTATACCTATTCAGGTTATGACGGATGGCCTTCAGGTGCTCATGGTTATATGTGGAACGGAAGCGGTTCACCTTATGCAAACACTGTAGGCTTTCTTAAAAGACATGGAATTACAAATACAAAGAAAGATGAAAGTGTTGGCTGGAGCAATGTGGTTGGTGAAATTAATGCAGGATATCCCTATATAGTCTGCAGCACCGGTTTAACATCAGGACATATAGTTGTCATAATCGGGCAATATGGAACCGGGCATACTGTTATTTGCAATGATCCTTACGGTGATAAGAATGCAGGAAGTTACGGTGCACTTAGAAATGGTAAGAATGCAATATATGACTGGTCGGATGCAAACACCGGAAGAGTGAAAGTAACACCGGTTGTTTGGGCTGTTACAGCACGCTTTCAGCCAAACATTGTTCCTGAAATTCACTCATACTCGCCTGCTTCATCAGCTGATAGCGTATCAGGTTCAGAGGTTATTTCAATAAACTTTACACAACAGATGGATTCTGCTTCTACAATAAATGCTTTTAAAATTGAACCTGCAATCGATGGAAAATTTGTATGGCAGGAATATCATCAGACGCTAACATTTAAATCAAATACACCATTTGCCAAATCAACCAGATATGTTATAACAGTTGATACAACTGCTAAAAGTGTCTGGGCAACTAATCTTGCAAATGAATTTAAAATGGAGTTTAATGTTAAAAGCAGGGAAAATCTTTGTATAACAAAATATTACCCGGAAAATAACCAGGAGAATGTAAGCACAACAGTTCAGTTTAATGTTTTATTTGATGCAGAAGTTGCAGATAATGCTTTTGTCGGAAATGTTCTGCTATTTAATCCTGCTGGCAGCAGAGTTACCTTAACAGGTGTAAAAATTAAATTAATTGATGATAAGACTTACCTGACATTTGAATCAAAGAATGCGCTGGATTCAAAAAGCAGGTATACATTGTTATATTGCAACAGGATTAACGATGTTGAGAATTACTTTTTAAAAGACACTTTAAGAATTTATTTTACTACTGAAGATGCCGTCAATATTTCCGGTAATTTGATTGACGATTTTGAGGCAATTAAAGATTGGCAAAAGCCCACTTATAGTGAAAGTACAACCGGTGTTGATACTTTAGCTTCCTCATTCAAAGTAAATAATTCAAGAAAATATCATGGCTCATACACTGGAAAGTTAACATATTCATTCTCCGGCAATGCAGGCGGACTGTGCAGAATTTATAATTCGGCAAAACCGGATTTAAGTTCTAAACTGAATTCTCATCTTGGTTTTTATGTGTTTGGAGATAATAGTAAAAATATTCTGGAATTATGGTTTGATGAAAATGGTATAGATAAAAACATTGTGATTGATACTTTGAATTGGACCGGGTGGAAATTTAAATCGCTGGATTTATCAGCACTTAATTTTAGCGGTGAGGTTCATCTTAACAGCATTGCAATAAAACAAGCTGATGGTGCCGGATTATCCGGTGAAATATATTTTGATGATTTAATGACGTTCATAACATCGGATGTGGCTGATGACAGCAAAGATCAAATTCCAAGTGAATATGAGCTTTATCAGAATTTCCCGAATCCGTTCAATCCAATTACAACTATCAATTATTCCCTGCCGACTGACAGCCGGGTTAATATTTCAATTTATAATTCTCTTGGTGAAATGGTTGAACAAATTATTGACGAGAACTTACCGAAGGGAATTCATCAGCTTAGATTTGATGGATCAAAACTTTCATCAGGAATTTTTTTTTATAAAATGAATGCAATATCAACAACCGGGACATATTCATTCACAAAGAAATTAATCCTTTTGAAATAAACGTTTTGAAATCCGTGATCTTTTATTAATATGATTAAATATTTTACGTGTGAATTTTTAGGATTGGATGAAATCTTAAAAGTTCACACTAAAATTTACATAGTTTGTAACAGGATTATTCGGGCTGAATTTATTCCTGAAATATTTTCCGCATGTTGAACCAATAGCATAAGACATTAAACCTGCCGCTATTGCATCAGAAAACCAATGCATTCCTCCCCTACCTAAAGATGAAACTCCAAGCATCATATATGCAACATAACCGTAACCAATAATTTTCAACCATGTTTTCTCCGGATAAAAACTTGTTAATGCTGCAACAACAGCCATTGTTGATGATGTATGACCTGACGGCCAACCCCAGAAAACACCACCCCGTAAAAAACCAAACCTGAAAGTTTTACTCTGTTCCATCATATCTTCATTACTTCTCCAGTTCGGGTTGGGTCTGCCTGTAATTGCTTTAAGTAAAGTGTTATACCCAAATGCGATTACAGTTGATTGCAAAACTGCATATGATGCACCAACTGCTTCTTTGTCATTATTCAATTTTCCATAGGCAAACAGTGAGCCCCCGATTACAAACGGGAAATATTGTGCAAACCTGATTATAGGACGACTCGCATTACCGTACTCTTCATGTTCATTAAAATATTTATGTACATGGTAATCAATATCAGTTGATGCGATTACTGCTGTAGATGCAATCCCGGCTAAATGAAGATATAAATTATTTCCCTTAAAACTATTAATTATGTTATCTCCAAAACCATCATAGGGGTATAATTTTGGTGATGAATTAATTCCAGATGAACCCTGCTGAGCATTTTCAATGGAAGAAAAGCTTAGTACAATAATACATATAAAGGTTTTTATTTTGTTGTAGTCATTATTTTTCATATTAAATAATTTAAAAGTCTGGCGATAATAAATTGTATAAAGATAATATTACTTGAATTGATCACTATTCTTAACCTGTAAGATAACTATATGATACAAATTTAAAATTATGTTCAAGTGTTAGTTCAATTTTGTTGATTATATTATCTGGTTTACTTCAATTTAAATCAAAGTCTTGATTCTGATTTTTCTTTAAGTAATTTTGCAATTGAGAATCTAATGATTTGATGCAATATAAGGTTCCATATTTTCACTTTTTATATTTCCTTATGACTGAATTATTAGTAGTTCTTAACAACCTTACTTAATATAACGACTGAGAGATGAAAAAAGTAAATGAATTATTGTCCTCCATTAGTATCTTCTTTTTAACGATTATAGTGTTGTCTATCTTAGGATATCTCAGACAATTTTTCTGGCCGGACGTTCTGCTTTCATCTGACATCATAAATATTATTATATCAGCTTTTATTGCATCAGGTATTTCTTATTTAGTAATGAGTAAATTTTATTCCGGTAAGTTGAAGTCCCGGAAACACTTTGATGATAAAAAGCAGATTAAAGAAGAAAATATTTTCCATCAATCTTTATTAGATACAACTTTAGATTCAACTGCAGACGGTATTCTTATCGTTGATAATAACGGAAACATTTCAAAGTCCAATAAGAAGTTTGCCGAGATGTGGAATATCCCGGAATCTTTAATAGAAACACGGGACAATGAGAAGCTACTTGCATATATATTATCACAACTAAAAGATCCTGACGTATTCCTTAATAAAGTAAAGGAATTAAATTTAAAACCTAGAGCGGAAGATTTCGATACAATTTATTTTAAAGATGGAAGGATCTTTGAACTTGTGTCTATTGCACAAAAACTTGATAATGAAACTATAGGAAGAGTCTGGAGCTTTAGAGACATTACAGAACAGAAACGGATAGAGAAAATTCTTGAGGAGAGTGAAAAGAAATACAGGGACCTGTTTGATAAATCCAAGGATGCGCACTTAATTATAAATAATGGAAGAATAAGCGATTGCAATTCTGCTGCAATTACAATGCTGGGTAAGAAAAATAAAAACGAGTTGTTGGGAACTCATGTTGTTGATATTTCTCCGCTAACACAACCTGACGGACAATTATCAGCTGTGAAAGCGGATGAAATGATAAATATCGCAGTTAAAAATGGAAGTCATCGTTTTGAATGGATTCATCTGCGCAATGATGATGAAAATTTTCCGGTGGAGATATTGCTGACTGCTATTGACACGGAAGGTGAAAATAAAATACTTCATACTGTATTAAAAGATATTACTTTGCAAAAGCAAACAGAGGACGACCTTCAGCATAAACATATCCTACTCCGGACTATTGTTGATAACCTGCCGGATGCAATCTATGTAAAAGATTTAGAGTATAAAAAAACCCTGGTTAACAAGGCAGATTTGCAAAACATGAATTGTGAAAAAGAAGAATTTGCTTTGGGCAAAACCGATTTTGAATTCTTTCCTAAAGAAGTAGCAGATATTTTTTATAAAGATGATCAAAAAGTAATTGAAGAAGGGCAATCGGTAATTAACCGCGAAGAATATTTCTTTGATAAAAATGGAAATAAAACCTGGCTGCTTACTTCTAAAATTCCATTGTACGATCAAAAAGGTAATATAAACGGATTGATTGGTATTGGTCATAATATAAACGAAATGAAGAAATCAGAATTGTTGCATGAAGCTTTATACGAAATCTCGGAAACCGCACACAGTGCACAGGACATGCATTCGCTTTATTCAAAGATTCACAAAGTAGTGGGTACATTAATGCCCGCAAAAAATTTCTATATAGCTTTGTATGATGAGAAAGCCGGGCTGCTTTCATTTCCATATATGGTTGATGAATATGATCCGCCGTACGAACCCAAAAAACCCGGTAAAGGTTTAACCGAGTTCATTCTTAGGAAAGGTGAAGCATACCTGATTGATAGTAAACTGGATATGGAATTAAGACAATCAGGTGAAGCTGATTTGGTTGGAACACCTAGCGCTATCTGGCTCGGCGTTCCGCTTAAAGTAAGAGGAAAAACTATTGGCGTTATTGTACTACAGGATTATGAAAATGAAAAGGCTTACGGTGAAAATGAGAAACAACTTTTAATTTTCGTTTCAGAACAAATAGCACAGGCAATTGAACGAAAAAGAAATAATGATGCAATTACACGGTATGCTGAGGAGATGAAAGAGCTTAATCAAACTAAAGATAAATTTTTCTCCATCTTAGCTCACGATTTGAAAAGTCCGTTTGCTGGAATAATTGGTTACCTGCAAATTTTGTTGGAAGATTATTATTCACTTTCCGAAGAGGAAAAATATACATTCATTAAGAGTATTGATGAGCTTAGCCATAATGTTTTCTCACTCCTGGAGAACCTGTTGGAATGGTCAAGAATACAAACCGGCCGTATGAGCTTTAAGCCAACTTTGTTTAACCTCCTTGAAGAATTAGATATGACAATATCAATTATAAGGGAAACAGCAAAAAACAAAAACATTACTCTTGATTGCTTTATTGACAATAAAATAAATGTTAATGCAGATAAAAATATGATGTACACCATCATAAGAAACCTTTTATCAAACGCAATCAAGTTTACAAATCCTTCCGGGAAAGTAACTATAACGGTTAACGAGGTGAATGATGAAATTGAATTCTCAGTTTCAGATACCGGCATCGGTATAAGAAAAGAGAACCTGAGTAAACTGTTCAAAATGGATACTGCTATAAGTACAAAAGGTACCGCTAATGAAGAAGGCACCGGTCTTGGTCTGCTTCTCTGCAAGGAAATGATAGAAAAACATCATGGCAGAATATGGGTGGAAAGTGAGGTTGGTAAAGGAACAAGCTTCCGGTTTACTTTGCCTAAGTTAAATTAAAATCTCGCCGAATAACCGGCTAGAAACATCTTAAAAATAATTAGTATATCACCAGTCATTCCCACGAAAGTGGGAATCCATAAATATTTATGTAGGTTCCCGTTTGCACGGGAATGACATTCTGAATTTTTCTGAAATCTCAATTATTTAACAAATAATAATGTAGTTGAGAATCTTTAAATTGTTAAGGCATTTAAAAAGTAAAAGCGAATCATAATGATTCGCTTTTTATTGTGGGCAGAGACGGAATCGAACCGCCGACACATGGATTTTCAGTCCATTGCTCTACCGACTGAGCTATCTGCCCGTCAAAAAATTGACGTTCAAATATATAAAAATTCTCCTAAACCACAAAAACAAAGTATAAATTTCTTTGATGATGAATGTACTTTTATATATTTTTTAAGTCGCAATTAAGGAAAAAATGCTGACTTTCATTTTTCTGGTGATAAATCTTTTTCTGGCAGTTTTGTTCATAAAACTCCTTCTTAAAAAAGATTTCCTTACATACCTTCATGGTGGCAGATGGTGGATTACCTGGATTGCCGTAGGTATAATTACATTGATGGATGAACTAACATCTATTTTTTATGCTCCATCAGAAGCTTTCCGGTTTATTGGCGTTTCAACGATTATTTACATTGCACTTACATCAATTCTTATCCGTTTCTTGTCTACAAGAATGGTGGAAATCTCTGAAATTCTTGAGGCAAATAATATTAAAGGTGGCGGAGTTTATTCTTTTTCTTATTTGGTATTAGGACCAAGCACATCATTTATTGCTGTATCCTCAATAATGGTTACTTATGTTTTAACAGCTGCAATTTCAACAGTTAGTGCGGTGGAAAACGGTACTGCCTTTCTTGATTTGAATGAGGGTTTTAAGTTAATAATTAAGTTTCTCGTAATATGGTTCATAACCGGATTAAATATTATCGGAATAAAAGAAAATGCCAAATTCACTTTTCTGATTTTCATATTTGCTTCGTTCGTATTAATTAATTTATTAATTGGTGGTTTTGCTGATTTCGATTCAACAAGCCTGAAAAAATTATCAGATAGCGGCAATGCCTTTTGGAATGATTTAACAGGTGTCCCTTTTTTCAAAGCCTATGGAAATCTTATCATTGGTATCGGAAGCTGTATTCTTGCATATTCAGGAATTGAGTCCGTATTACAGACTGCCTCATTAGTGAAAAGCTGGAAAGATATTCGTAAGGCTTATGTTTTTCTGGCAGTTACCGTTGGAATTGTTACTCCTTTAATTGTTCTTTTAGTACTGTCCTCACCTATTGACCCGACTCTTCACGAAACTGATCTCATTCCTAATTTTGCAAGTATGGTAAACGGTCATTTCTTTGGAGTCTTAGTAAGTATTTTAGCATCTGTAACTTTGATTATGGCTGTAAATACAGCTATGGTTGCATCAGCAGAACTAATTGAAAAGGTAGCAGAAAGATATAATTATGAATGGCTTATACAGTTAAATAAAAAACAGTCGTTATATAGGATTCATATTTTAAATGGTGTTTTTTATTCGGTCATCTTAATTATAACTAGCGGAAGCCAGGCTATTCTTGCCGAAATGTATGCAGTCGGTTTAATAGCAAGTTTTTGTATCAACACAGCCTCACTTCTAAAATACCGTTATTCAAAAGGTACAAAGGAAATTACCTACCATACTTCCAGACTTGGTACACTTATTTTATTTATTATCATCCTAAGTACATTTATCTTTATTGTTGTCCATCGTCAGTACGGAACAATGCTTTGGCTGACAATAACAATTGCTTTTCTGATTGCCGGACTGAGAATTGCAAAACACCGGTCACCTGAGATCAAAGTTATAAGAGCAACTAAGACACCAATGGATATAATTTTTGCTCTTGCAGAAATAGAAGCTTCCAGCGCACATATTTATTTCAGGAGACCATCCGAACATGAGTCTGCCGAAGAACAAAAAAATTCTATTTATGTAAGTTTTTATTCGCCAAGGAATGAACAACCGGTTCAGTTAAGTAAAAATCATTTCTGGCTTACAATTCAAAAGAAGATGAATTTATTTGAAATGATTTATGCCTTGCTTAAAACTATAGAATATGAGCTTCCTTCAGATAAAGAAATCCATATTCATTTTGGCTGGCCTCTTTCTTCCTGGTTAGATAGAATGTCTATAGGAGTTATGATTTATAATATCATTCATCTTCCTAAAAAATTCCCCAACTTTTCATTTCACATTGATTATGGCAGGTTGAAACCAAAAGCCATGTAGAAATCAATTTAGCACTATCGAATTATAACTAATTCATTTATTTTTATTATTAACAATTTGAAGATCCCAAAATGGAATCATTCTTTTTCATATTATTAAACACAGTACTGTTTGCAGTATTTGCAAAACTAATCCTTAAGAAAGATTTTCTTACCTATTTATATAATGGCAGATGGCTGTTAACCTGGATTGCAGTGGGTATTATAACTTTGATGGATGAACTTACATCCATCTTTTATGCAAATGCAGAAGCGCATCGTTTTATCGGGTTAAAAGCAATTATCTATATTGCACTTACTTCAATCTTAATACGTTTCTTATCTACAAGGATGGTTGAAATATCTGAAATTCTTGAAGTGAATAACATTAAAGGCGGAGGAGTTTATTCCTTTTCATACTTAGTGCTTGGTCCAAGTTTTTCTTTTATTGCTATTGCGTCTATCCTGGTTGATTATGTACTTACTGCAACAATTTCTACCGCAAGTGCTGTTGAAAACGGAACTACATTTCTTGCAACTGGTCCGGTTGTAAACTACTTACTTAAGTTCGGTGTAATATGGTTTGTAACAATGCTTAATATTATCGGTATTAAGGAAAACGCAAAATTTACTTTTGGCATTTTTATCTTTGCCTCTTTTGTTTTAATGAACCTAATCCTTGGTGGTGTTTTTAATCTTGATTCATCTGCACAAGGAAAGATATCCGAAGGATTCAATGGTTTTGTCGGAGATATCACAAATGGCTCACCCTTTATAGCTTATGAAAATATCATTATAGGAATCGGAAGCTGTATTCTAGCATATTCCGGAATTGAATCTGTCATGCAAACAGCATCTCTTGTTAAGAACTGGAAGCAAATAAGAAAAGCTTATTCATTTCTTGCAGTTACAGTAGGAATAGTTACTCCGCTTATTGCACTCTTTGCCCTCTCTTCAAATATTGATGTAGCAAAACACGAAACAGATTTGATTCCTGCTTTTGCCGCTTTAACAAACGGAAAATTCTTTGGTGTTGTTGTAGCAATGCTTGCAACCTTAACTTTGATTATGGCTGTGAATACTGCTATGGTGGCATCTGCTGAATTGATTGAAAAAGTTGCCGACAGGTATAACTTTCATTGGATGACAAAGCTGAACAAGAACCAATCGCTTTACAGGATTCATATTTTCAATGCCGTCTTTTACACGGTCATTTTAATTATTACAAGCGGTAGCCAGGCTATGCTTGCAGAGATGTATGCCGTAGGTCTTGTAGCCAGCTTTGTAATAAATACCGGTTCATTGCTGATGTACAGGTATTCTAAAGGCACAAAACATATAACTTATCATACATCAAGGTTAGGTACACTTATCTTGTTTATTATCCTGTTAAGTACATTTATTTATATCGTTGTTCATAGGCCAAACGGGACAATGTTGTGGTTGATTATTACATTGATTGTTTTAGTGGCAGGGCTGCGAATTTCCAAGTATAAATCACCTGAGATTCCCATCAGAAGAATTACAAAGACGCCAATGGATGTTATATTTGCGCTTGCAGAAATCGAATCCGATGACATTCATTTATATTTCAGAAGACCAACTGAACTGGAAAGTACAGGTGAGCTTAAGAACTCTTTGTATGTAAGCTTTTATTCGCCAAGAACAGAGACACCGGAAGATTCTTCTAATGAACATATATCTCTTGTTATTCAAAGGCGCTGGAATTTATTTGATATGATTTACGGCTTGCTTAAAACTATTGAGTATGAATTCCCGCCTGAAAAAAAACTACATATTCATTTTGGCTGGCCAATGTCTTCATGGTTAGATAGAATGTCTATAGGCGTAATGATTTATAACATTATACATCTTCCAAAGAAATTCCCGAAGTTCACATTTCATATGGAGTATTTTGGTAAAGCCTAAGCTTTTTGTTTACCAGTTAGTAATTACTTACACGGAGAAAAATTTAAACTATGGATTTTACGAACAAGACTATCCTTCTTACAGGAGCATCTTCAGGTATCGGCAAAGCAATCGCGGAGGCTCTTTCAAATTATAACTGTAAACTAATTTTATTAAGCAGACGTATCGAGCTTCTGTCATCTTTAAAGGAGAGACTGAAAAACTCTAAGGCAGAAATTCATATTGAGCAATGCGATGTGAGCAACAAGAATGAAATTAAAACAGTGTTTCAAGGAATTCTTAAACAACACGGTTCAATTGATCTTGCAATCCTTAATGCAGGTGTTGGTCATCCTGTTAAGTTAGAGGATTACAATTCTGATTTCGCAGATGAAACATTCCATGTAAACGTACTTGGAATGATTTATTGTATTGAACAGCTTTTACCTTCATTCCTTGAAAGAAAGAAAGGAATTATTGCCGGTGTATCATCACTTGCAGATAACAGAGGTTTTGCCGGAAGCGGTTTCTACTGTGCAAGCAAGGCAGCAGCTTCTGTTTATCTTGAAAGTCTTAGAGTTGAATTAAGCAATTATGGAGTTAAAGTTCTAACTATAAAGCCGGGATTTGTAAAAACCGCAATGACAGATAAAAACCAATTTGAAATGCCTTTCTTAATGCAGCCGGAAAAAGCAGCGAGGATAATTGTAAATGGAATAGAAAAAGAAAAATCAATCATTCAATTCCCTTTCCCAATTATTTTGTCAACAAGACTTGTTGGTTTACTTCCTAACTGGTTCTATTTCTTTCTTGCAAAGAGAGTAAAAGTGTAATATTAAATTTTAAACTGCCCTGGTTTAAAAGCCAGGGCAATTAATGATATTTGTATTAATTATTTTAGCAGAATTAATTTCTTCACTTCAGAATAATTTGGTGTTTTTAGCAGGTAGAAATAAACACCGCTGCTAAGATTTGATCCGTCAAAAGAAACTTCGTGAGTACCGGAATTTTGCATTCCATCCACCAAAGTTGTTACTTCCCTGCCAAGCATATCATAAATTTTTAAGGTTACTTTTTCAGTTTCCTTTAGCTGATATTTAATTCTTGTAGCCGGGTTAAACGGATTGGGATAATTCTGCATCAGTTTATATTCATTGGGAAGATTACTAACGAACGTCTCATCAACTCCAACTGATACGCTGTCCAATCCGTAATAAAACACTTTCGCCTGGTAACCATCAAGCACAACAGGATACGCATCTCTTTGTGATGGAGTTATTGTATAGACTGTTCCGTTCATCAGATCAGTTAAATAGTAAGTGCTGGTTCCGTCAAACGGCAGAGAGGAAATATTCAGGGTGATGTTCTTTGCATCCTGCCTGAAATTAGCAGCAGTAACTACTACATTATTTTCACTGGTTGAAGAATAAGAGTAAACATTTGTGTTATCGGAACTATTTATCCTTGTTATTACCGGATTATGAATGTATGATTTTCTGATCTGAATTAATTTCTTAAATGAAGGCGTCAGATTATCAGGATCAGTCCAATCAATCATTTCTCTTTTAGATACCTCACCAACTTCTCCACCTGAATAAATCAACGGTATTCCATTCAAAGTAAAAAGAATTGTATGAGCTAATAATGATCGTTTACCATCGAAAGTCTGGGCAACCCTGGTTTCATCATGATTTTCTACAAAGCGGAACGGCCTTGCATATGCTGAATAAGATCTTGTTACCTCCTGGTGTAAGGTCTCAATTGATGAAGTCTGGCTAATTACACCAAGAAGTTTTGTTCTTAAATCCCAATCGTTGGCTGAGTCAAATCTTTTATTATAAAAAACAGGATCAGACGAAGTTGCTTCAGCTTCAAGAAATACTTCAGGCTTAATAGTTTTTAATGCTTCGCGCCATTCCTGCCAGAATTGCTGATTCCTCTCTTCAACTCCCCACGCCACATCGCATCTGTAACCATCAATACCGTAAGTTTGTACCCAGTATTTTGCCACATCAATAAAGTACTTTCTTACATTTTCATTGTTATGATTAAGATTAGGCAGGCTTGTCCAGTCAAAATAATACTGGTAAGTAGAATTGCCCGGTTCACCACTCCAGATGTAAAAATCTGTATAAGGTGAATAAGATTTGTAATCAAAAACATTTTGCATAAACGGATGCTGAACCGAAGTATGGTTAACAACATAATCAAGAATTACTCTTATGCCGTTTGCCTTTAACTGGGCAAGCATATTTTTGAAATCTGTTTCTGTACCGTAATCCTCTTCAAACCCGTAGTAGTCAGTAATTTCATACCCGTGAGTTGTCGGACCATCATAGATCGGCATAAACCAGATTGTATTAATCCCAAGATCTTTCAGGTAGCTAATTTTTTCCGTTACGCCATTGAAGCCTATTGTTTGAGAAAATGATCTTGGATAAATCTCGTAAACAATTGCATCATCAACCCAGGATGAATGAGCATTTATATCAGGAACAATAACGGAATCATCTTCAGCAATTACCATTGCTCTTGCATATACACGGTTATTTTTGCTGTCTCTTACTCTAACGTTAAAATAATATTCGCCGTCAACCTGAGGAATTGTTACTGTAGCAGATTTAGTTGTTGCATTTAAAAATATTGAAGCAGGGTTTGTTGCATCTGTAGACCACAGATATGTTAATGCTGCTCCAACCGGCGATACTGCATCGGCAGTTAAAGTAATTTGCCTGCCTGTTTTTTCGGTTGTAATTTTAAGCGTAGGTTGATTATTTGATTTATATGTCAGCACAAGATTCTTTGATGTTGATTTGTATCCTCTGCTGTCTTCTGCTTTAACATAAACAATATTTTCGCCTTCCTTTAAAGTAACAGGTACAGCAAAAAGACCATTCGTAACCGGTTGAAAATTTTCAAACCCGTTCATATTAAAGGTAATGGTTGTAATAGTTGTATCACTTAAAGTACCATAGACTGTAACATTAGAATACCAGTACTCAACTCCCGGAGTTAAAAATATAATTTCAGGTCCAAACTTGGCAAGGCTATCGGAAATCTCTGAAGCAGTTATATATGCTATTCCTCTGCCTTTTCCATCCAACATAACTTTAGAAGGTCCGTCAATCTGGTCAGAGGTTAAATAGTTTGCCAACAACCTGTGTTGCCAGAAACCGCTTCGCGTAAAAGCAGCATCATAAATGTCAGGATCTTCTTCCGCATCGCTGCCGCCGTCCGCAGCAGTTACTTCATAGCTGTTTCCGCTTTTATCCTCGTTAGCTAAAAATGAATAAGCATAAAACAACCTGTCTTTTGTCCAGCTTCCTATTACACTATCCAGGTAAGCTAAACTGATTACGAATTCAAACTTGTTGGAAGTAACAGCATCATCATTCAATTTAATTTTATAGTAGTTATATGTAACAGGATTATTATTAATCATAATAATGTTTTCAACATTTTTGTTCTCGTAAGAATTGTCCGGAGGTGATAGAGTGAAATATACACCCTGCCCTTTCCAGTTCAATGTCTGAATGTCTAATCCTTTTGTATCTTCCGCAATGTTTGAACTTGTGTTGCAGATAATCATTCCAACTCTTGTTCTTTCGGCAATATCTTTCAAATCAATAACAAACTTCAAAGAATCGTGAGTAGCCGTTTCGTTGACGGAAACAGAAAGAATATCAAGTGAACCGGCTGGAATTCCTGTAGGATAATTATAAATCTCGTCTTCGGTTGCATCAACAAAATATTTTCCTTTATCATTCAGATATATTCCGTAAGAATAAATTTCTCCTGCTTCATAACCTTCAAGATTTTTTACGTATACTTCAACAGTATGTTTCCCCTCACCGGCGATATCAGCACTTACTGTAATAATGTTATTTGTATCTAATGAATAAGGAGTAGTTGTACCATCTACTTTTACATTAATAAGTGATTTGTCTATTCCATCAGATTTAATTCCTGGCCGGACAAGAACCTTGAATTCAAAAGATTGAGGAGTCTGCGAATAGACTGTTCCTTCAAGCGGCTGAATTAATTTTATTGTTGGTATGGAATCCGGTGCAACAATAACAATGCTGTTTTTATCAGCACTTTCACCAACTTTAGGTTCATCCGGGTCATTAACCCATTGTAATTTATTCAATTTGAATTTGTATTCGTAGCTACCCGGAAGCATTGTTGCTGTTGCAGTCCACAAACCGTCGCCATCAGAATCATTTAATGGATTGAAAGAGTCGTTCCAGTTATTAAAACCACCTACCAATGCAACATTGGAAAGTGTCTGGTTAAATTCTACTTTGGTATTGTATTGATCGTAATAAAAATCTACCGGGATTTGATAAGCAACATAATTTGGATCGCGAATAAATTTTGCGGTTACTGCATCGGAACCTAATGCAGAATTTATAATTACAGTCACTGTATGTTCGCCAATCGAAAAAGCAGGATTTGGTTGATATATAAATTCTTTAGTGGTCGCATTATAATACTGAGCCGGATTATCAAGATTGATTCCATCAATAGTTACAACAAGCTGAGAAGCATTTACCGGATTAGCATCAGAGAATGCAAAGATTGCTCTTACCGGTAAACCATCTTTTGTTGCATCTATAAATTCTTCGCCTAAGGAATTAACACCGCGAGGCAGCAGATAAGTTATCATCGGATCTTTAACAAACATCATCGAATTATTATTATCAGTAAGATTAAGACGAGGGTTATCAGGATCTGAGTATGCGAGTCCCCAGTTAGCATCCATTACAAACTTATAATTATGTTCAATGCCGGAGGCTAATTCAGTTGTAAGTGAAAATTCGCCATCGCCGTCAGGATCAGTCATTTCCATGTTTGGATCAGCATTATTCCAACCGTTGAATGTACCTACAACCCTTAGTTTAGTGAATTGAGTATAATCTGGTTTAAAGTGAAATGTTACCGGAATAGTCTGTGAATAGGAAATAATTGAAAGGACAAGCATAAAAGCAGAAAATAAAAATTTTTTCATAAACCTCCTCCGGTTGTGTAGTTACTTTATAGTCTGTGTTTTTTGAAAATCCTCGTAAAAAAATAATAAAAATAACAGCTATTACAAAAGCAGATATTTGTGCATAACCGCTTCATGAATTTTGAAAGGCTAATTTTGCATAGGAAAAATTTACAAACTATAATCAAGCTCGATTGCAGCGCCGTCTTTGTCTGCCGTGTAACGACCTTTACCTGATAATCCTGTTAAATTTCCCATACCGGAATCGCTTAAAATCTGTAACCTTGAATTTGCTGCCCCGTTTTCAAAATCTCCGTTGTCTTCTGCAACAAAACTTCCGTCTGCTCCGTGTAAAGTACCTTCAAATTTCATCAGGCCAATGTAATGTGCAGAAGAACTATGCTGATCCTTTTCATTGAAATACTTGTAATACATCAGGTATTCAACAGAAATTTTCCCTGATATTTCTCCGCTCACTTCATATTCAACTGTCGCTTTAGACATTTTTGAATCAAATGAAGTCTGATCGTAAATTTTTTCGTCCCATTTCTTTACTGTATATGTGCCTTTAGCTTTCATGAATTTCCTTTCCTTCGAATTTCATTTTATTGCCGGTGTAGAAAATTTAATTATTCAGGAATCCACACTTTGCGGTTAGATTATAATTTAATATAA
>QZKB01000066.1 GCA_003599415.1 Ignavibacteriales bacterium
AACTCAATTGCTTTTTCATATTCTTTTTTTACTTCACTTTCGCTAAACGGCATTTTATTCTGATAGGTTTATTAAATGAGAGATCAAAGAAAAAGAACAAAAAAGAGTGCCCGAAGGGGGACTCGAATTTACCTGGCTTGGCCAGGCCTACACGGAAATCCAGCGCATCAGCCTTCGGCTGATAAGTCAAATTTTACAAACTAAAAATGAGTGCCCGAAGGGGGACTCGAACCCCCACGGAAGTACATCCACTAGACCCTGAACCTAGCGCGTCTACCAATTCCGCCATCCGGGCAACTTCAATCAATCTTTATTTCAAATATAAAGAAATGAAGCAAACTCTTCAATTTACTTCTAACCAAACACAAAGAATTTTAGATATTTCTCCTATTCTTCTTTCTTACTCTTGCTCCAGCCTATGTCTGGTAAACTTACTCTTTTTAATCTCTTACATCGTTAAAGCCATAATTGCTTTTTGAACATGCAACCTGTTCTCTGCTTCATCAAAAACAACTGAGTTTTCAGAATCAATTACTTCGTTAACAACTTCATCTCCACGATGAGCAGGCAGACAATGCATAAATAAGTAATCTGGTTTAGCATTTTTAACAAGTTCAGGATTAACCTGGTACTTCTGAAACTTCTTTTTACGATCAGTTGCTTCAGCCTCCTGACCCATACTTGCCCAAACATCTGTGTATACAACATCCGCGTCTTTAACGGCAGCAACAGGATCATCCAGGATTTCAACTTTGCTTCCCATATATTTTGCATTTTCCAGTGATTCCTTTACTACAAAATCAATTGGTTTGTAACCGGAAGGAGAAGCAATTGCCACATCCATTCCAACTTTTGAACAGCCGTGCAAAATGCTATGAGCCATATTATTGCCATCACCAATGTATGCAAACTTTAATCCTCTTAATGTTCTTTTCTTTTCGAGAATTGTAAATAAATCAGTAAGTACCTGGCAAGGATGATGAAGATCGGTTAATCCATTTATTACCGGAATAGAACCTTCGTTTGCAAGATCAATTACATCCTGGTGATCGAAAGTGCGAATCATTATCCCATCCAAATAACGTGAAAGAACTTTTGCAGTATCTGCTACACTCTCACTTTTTTTCAGTTGTAAATCATTCTGATTAAAATATAAGCCGGTTCCGCCAAGTTCAAATATTCCTACTTCAAAAGAAACACGCGTTCTTGTTGAAGGTTTGGAGAAAATCATTCCAAGTTTTTTACCTTCTAAAACTCTATGAGGTTCACCTGTTAATCTTTTCATCTTAAGAGAAGCGCTAAGATCGAATATCTGGTAAATCTCTTCATGTGAAAGATGATGAATTTCAATAAGGCTTTTGCCTTTCATATTAACTGCCATTTTATTTTCCTCTTAATTTTTTGTTGTAAATATAAACAGAAACAGAAATCAAATGAAGAAATTTGAAGCCGGAATCCGGAAATCCATTCAAATCCAATAATTCTTTTCCAGATTCATTCAAATATTTTACAGCACTATCCTTGTTCCGCAACCGTTATTCAGCAGTTGAGTTGCTTCTGTAATAATTGTCTCCTTTCCGCTCCGTTCAACAAAGTCAATTGCCGCAAGAATTTTTGGTCCCATACTTCCTGCCGGAAACTGACCTTCATTATAATATAATTTAGCTTCATCTATTTTAAGTAAATCCAAATCCTTCTGGTTAGGTTTATTAAAGTTGATGCAAACTTTCGAAACATCTGTCAGAATATAAAAATTATCGGCCCCAATCTGGGAAGCCAGCAACGCAGTTGCAAGATCTTTATCTATCACAGCATCTTCAATTGGCCGGTAAGTATTTTTCTCATCTAAGTAAACAGGAATACCGCCGCCTCCGGATGCGATTACAATGTTTCCTGCTTTTGCAAGACTTCCGATAATCTCATTATTAACTATATCGATTGGTTTAGGGGAAGCCACAACCCTGCGCCATCCACGTTTTCTTGCATCTTCCTTAAACAACCAGTTATTTGCCTTCGACATTAATTCAGCTTCTTCCTTAAGATAGTAAGGACCAACCGGTTTTGATGGCTCTTTAAAAGATTCATCATTCTTATCAACAAGAACCTGAGTAAGAATGGTTATTACTTTTTTGTCAATTCCATTTTCAATTAAAAGATTCCTCATTTGCCTCTCAATCATGTAACCAATTTCACCTTGTGAATCGGCTACAGCAATATCAAGCGGCATCTTTGGTAAATTGTAAAGTGAATAACCTGCATCACTTCTTAAATAGATATTTCCAACCTGTGGTCCGTTACCATGAGTGATGATGAGATCATTCCCCTCTTTGATAAGGGGAATTAGATTCTTGCAGGTATCGTAACTGTTCTGTTCCTGTTCTTCTGCAGTGCCGGATTGCCCGGCACGCAGCAATGCGTTGCCGCCAAATGCAACAACGACTAATTTTTTCATATGATACCTTTTTCTTTGAGAACGCTCTCAACTGTTATAGCACCAATCTCCTGTAATTCGTACATAACGCGTGTTGAAGGTTTGTTAAGTTTCAGTATTCTACCAAGATCAATTGGAGTTCCTATAACTACGGCATCGCAATCTGTCTGGTTAATTGTAGTCTCAAGATCTTTCATTTGATCTTCACCGTAGCCCATTGCCGGTAATAAGATTCCAATCTTCGGATATTTTTCATATGTGGCAGTAATTGATTTTACAGTATATGGTCTTGGGTCAACAATTTCTGATGCGCCATAATTCATTGCAGCAATAGTACCGGCACCGTAAACCATTTCTCCGTGGGTTAATGTAGGTCCGTCTTCAACTACCAATACTCTTTTACCTGCAATCAATTCAGGTTTTTCAACAAAGATCGGTGATGCAGCATCAATTATTTTTGCATGCGGATTAACAGTACGAATGTTATTGCGAACAGTTAAGATGTTAACAGGATCTGCTGATTCAATTTTATTTATGATTGCAGCATCTGCAAGCCTTAGGGATGTGTTACCGGGATAATAAGTTAATTCGTGTCCCGGGCGATGAGGGTCAACAACTGTAAATGTAACATCTGCCTGGTAGAATGAGAAATCATTATTGCCGCCGTCCCAAAGAATTACATCGGCTTCTTTTTCGGCTTCTGCAAGTATTGCCGCATAATCTACACCTGCATAAATAACTCCGCCGCGTGCAATATGCGGTTCGTATTCTTCAATTTCTTCAATTGTACATTCATGAGTTTTCAAGTCTTCAAGTGAGCCGAAGCGCTGAACTTTCTGTTTAACAAGATCACCGTACGGCATAGGATGACGAATAGCAACAACTTTCTTTCCAGCATTCTTAAGTACATCAACCACTTTTCTTGAAGTCTGAGATTTACCTGAACCTGTTCTTACTGCAAGAACAGATACAACTGGTTTTGTACTTTTTATCATTGTTTCCTGGGCACCAAGTAACCGGAATGATGCTCCCGCAGCATTAACAATTGAAGCTTTAGTCATAACATAATTGAACGGGACATCGGAATATGAAAAAACTACTTCTTCAACATTAAGTTTGCGAATTAATTCCGTTAACTCTTTTTCGTCATAAATTTTAATTCCATTAGGATATAATTTCCCGGCTAACTCCTTTGGATACATTCTGCCGTGAATATTGGGAATCTGAGTAGCGGTAAAAGCAACAACATTATAATCATTGTTATCGCGGAAGTAGACATTAAAGTTATGGAAATCGCGTCCAGCGGCGCCCATAATCAACACATTTTTACGAGCCATAAAAAACCTCCAGGTTTCAGTTTAATATTTAAAAAATAAATTTCTGTGTAATTATGCCGGTGCCGCTTAATAATTATATTTTATTCCACTGTAACGCTTTTGGCAAGATTTCTTGGCTGGTCAACATCCAATCCTTTCTTAACAGCAATATGATAAGCCAAAAGTTGCAAAGGAATAACTGTAAGTATCGGCATCAGCATTCTTATTGTATCCGGTATTTTTATTGAATAATCTACAAGCGAATCAATTTCATCATCGTTTTCGCTTGCAATTGCAATTATTCTTCCCTGTCTTGCTTTTACTTCCTGGATATTGCTGATGACTTTGTCATAAACAGAATCCTTTGGAGCAATAACAACAACAGGCATGTTTTCATCAATTAAAGCAATAGGACCATGCTTCATTTCCGCAGCAGGATAACCTTCTGCGTGTATATATGAAATTTCTTTTAACTTAAGGGCACCTTCAAGTGCAACAGGGAAATTGTATCCCCTGCCTAAGTACAGGAAATTTTTAGAATCAACAAAATCTTCCGCTATTTTTTCAATTTCATAATTTAATTGTAATATCTTTTTAATCTTTGAAGGAATTTGTTCAATCTCATTAACAATTGCCTGCCCGTCAACTTTACTTAAATGTTTTTTGCGTGCAATAAGCAAAGTAATTAATGCCAGCACAGAAAGCTGGGATGTAAAGGCTTTTGTTGATGCAACACCAATTTCGGGACCTGCATGAATATAAACACCAGTATCACTTTCCCGAGCAATTGAACTGCCAACAACATTACAAATTCCCATTGCCAGAGCACCTCTGAGCTTTGTTTCCCGCATTGCAGCAAGCGTATCAGCTGTTTCACCACTTTGAGAAATAAAGATAACTGTATCGTCCGGTTTGATAATTGGATTTCTGTACCTGAACTCAGATGCATATTCTACTTCCGTAGGAATTTCTGCAAATTGTTCAAGCATATATTCACCAACCAAACCGGCATGCCAGGATGTACCACAGGCAGAAATAATTATTCTTTTTGATGCAGCAATTCTATCTGCAAAACCTATTAATCCGCCAAGCTTGGATGTACCTTCATCAAATAGTAGTCTTCCTCTCAAAGAATTTGTAACAGACTCAGGCTGCTCCATAATCTCTTTAAGCATATAATGCGGGTAACCGCCTTTTGTTATTTCATCAAGCTTCAAAGTTATTTCATGGGTTTCTTTCAGAATTTCCTTATCGGCAATATCTTTTACAAAAAATTTATCCTTATGGACTTCAACGACTTCACCATCTTCAAGGTAAACAACCTGGCTTGTAAAAGAAACGAGAGCGCTTACATCCGAAGCGACATAATTTTCATTATCTCCAATTCCAATTACCAATGGCGAACCTTTGCGTGCTGCTACAATCATATCCGGTTCTTTACAATAAATTGCGGCAATTCCATAAGTACCTTCAACTTCATTCAGTGCTGCCTGAACAGCCTTGAAAAATGTATATCCTTTTGTTAAAAAATTATCAATTAAATGTGCAAGAACTTCAGTATCGGTATCGCTAATAAAACTGTAACCTTCTTCCTTAAGATTATGTTTTAGCGCTGCATAATTCTCAATTATACCGTTATGAATTACCATCAATGTTTTATCCCTGTTAAAATGGGGATGAGCATTAATTTCATTCGGGATACCATGAGTAGCCCACCTAGTATGTCCAATACCTGTTTTTCCGGAAATATTTTCCGAAAGCACTTTGTTCTCCAATTCGGCAACTTTACCAACACTTTTGATTACCCGATTAGATTGATTCTGAACAAGAGCAATTCCCGCAGAATCATATCCCCGGTATTCAAGTCTTTTTAAGCCGCCAATTATAAATGGAACACAATTTTTTTCGCCAATATAACCAACAATTCCGCACATGTTTTATTCTCCTTTATTAATAAAATATTGAAGGAGAAAAGAATGAAAGCAAAGAAAAAAATAAGGGAAGACAATTAATTCATCCTTTTCCATATATAAATTAAGATAGCAAAAAATCACATAATTTATGTTGCTGGCATCACGTGCCGGAACAGAATGAATTAATTATTAGAAGAAAGACTTATAAGTCCGGGCAGTGTCTTAACAACATCAGGTTTGTTTTTTGAACGTAGAAAAGATTTACTTTATTATTTATCATTACTTAACTTTTGCCAGTTTTTGTATGATTGTTTTTAAAAAGTTTTTATTTTGGCATATAATTTTATAAAAATATACGCCATTTGCAAGTGTACTTCCATCTTCATCTTTACCATCCCAGTAAACTTTGTTAAATCCAAACTGAAGTTTGCTGTTATCAACTTCAATTTCTTTTATAAGTCTGCCTGTAACAGTAAAGATTTTTATCGAGAATCTATCCGGTAACTGTTCACCAGTTAGATTAAATGTAAAATATGTATCATCTTTAAATGGATTCGGGTAATTATAAACATCATATAAATCATCTTTATCACTAACAAGGAAAGATGTTGAATATGCAACTGAATCAAAGAAATTACCTGAAGCATCTTTAGCTAAAACCTCAAGAATATGAGTCCCATTGCTAAGCGTTGGATTCCATTCAAGATTAGCCTGTGAATTTGGATATTCAGTATATGAAAACTTAATAGAATCCTTTTTGAATCCAATTGTTTCGCTATCAAGAAAAATAAAAAACCGGGAAGTATCACTTAAAGGAAGCGGACTATTATCTTTAAGCGTCATTGAAATCTGAGGTCTTGACGATACAATATCACCGTCAAGTATTTCAATACCATCAAACTGAATAGAAAAAACAGGATTTATAGAATCCCTTGTAATATAAAAATTATTGTATGCAAGATTATTAAATGTAAACCGCTCTGCCTTTTGCAAAACAGCAGAAACTTTAACCTTATGTTTTAATACAATATTGTTAGTTGAAAAAGTATACGAAATATCTTCCGTAGAATCGGGTTGCAGGTTAATTGTCTTCTTATAAAATGCAGAGTCGGCATTATCCATATAGAAATTTATCTTCAGGTTTTCAGCTTTATTATAACCATAGTTCTTTATCTTGAATTTCATTGTTATCGGGAAACCCTGCATTATTGAATCTGGAGTAAATTCAAGATCCTTATTGAATAAAGATATTTCCGGTAAATCAGTGTACTCAACTCCAAACTCTTTTAGTTTGATAGGCTCGGCAGAGCCAAAAGACGAATCAGTAAAACTAAAATGCATCCTTAGCTTTGGGAATTTAACAGCATCCAAAGTGTCAACAACAAAATTTGCCGGAATATCAGTTCTGATAGTATCCCAGAGTTTAGTAGTACTGTTATAAACCTGAAGATTATTAGTCCATTTCCCTGTTGATCCTTTGGAGTCTATGGCATAAGAAATATTTTTCCATTCAGATACGGGACCAACTTCCTGTGTAGTTATTGAACCTGTAGATTGTTTATAGTGTCCCGCAAATTTTGAAATTTTAGGTTGCATTCCTGTTCTGAAAACCGAAGCATATACTAGGTCATTAAAGTAATCATAACACCAGGCATAATATCCTTGGTAAGGTGAATTGCTCAACCATTCATCAATAAACTCACCGTCGCTAACAGCAATTTTTCTGATCAATCCATCGATATTATTTTCATATGGATAAATGTAATCTTTTGTTGCAAAGAAACTTGTAAAGCCCAAATAACTTTCACCTGATGCCTGGATGTCCCTGATCTTTTTCCAGTTCTGCTTCGGATCGAATACACGAATTGTATATTTACGATTTCCCAGACTATCGATATAAGCTAAGTTATAAACAAGGTTGCCGTCAGTAGTAATGAAAAATGCTCCATCCTGTACTTTTGAATTTGTGGCATTCAGTAAACCGTCTTCAATTTCGATAATTGAAGTATCACCGGTTGCAGTATCCATTTTAAGAAGGTGATGAGCGCTGCCATACGGTATATAAATATTACCGTCAGGATAAAAGAATATCTGGTGCCATATGCTTACAGGATAGTTGGAAATTGTGCCGTATACTTTCCCCTTTTCAGTTCCTCTGAAACCAGTTCCTATTTTATATATTTTTGTCTGGCCCCCGTAGTAAGCCATATGACCGATGTAGATATAATTTCCATCTGTAGTAATAGCAGACAACCCTTTTATGCTGTCCGGTACTTTAAGAGCAATGTTTTCAAGAAATTTCTGCCTTGAAGGTTTCGGAGGCAGCAAGGCAGTGTTCAATAATAAGCTTTTGGTGCTATCAGAATAAAGCACATTGTTTAGTTGGAATAATTGAAGCTGCTTTTCAGATGCAAAATATCCACCACTCTTAATAGTCTCGGTAACAGAGAACGTTTGTATTGCAGTCCATTTACTATACTGCTGACCGTCGAGCATTCGTGCACGCCAGAAGTAAACTCCTTTTGAAAGTTCAGGAGAAGACCATTCAACAATCCCCTCATTCGATTCAAGTGCCGATGTTTTTATAACAGGATTTGAAAATGAAAGCGAAGTATCAATTTCTATAAAATAGTTAAACGATTTTGAAATGTAATAACCGATATCTGCAAACTGGAATTTAATTATTCCCGTGTTTGAACTTAATCCGTTTATCGGTCTTATTACATTTGGTTCATTTATACTAAATACCGTAAATGAATTTTCTGCAATGTTGTCACTCTCATCTATTTCATCAATTTTGTCAATAGTGTTTATATCTGCTTTTAATGTAACAAGCCCGGCTTTCTTAGGAATCCATGAAATAAATACAGAATCTTTCTGTCCAAAATTTTCAAGTCTGACGGTTCCGATTACATAATTTGTATCCGTGTAAACTGCAGATACCCGAACTGTTACTGTGTCACCCAAAAATGCTTTCCCAAAATTTTCTATATTTAATTTGATTGTAACAGTGTCTTCAAGAACCGGGTAATCCGGATTTATTGTTATTGATGAAGAAGCGATTGTAAAATCAGGTTTATCCGGTAAGGCTAATTTTAATGCAGGATCACCAAGATAATTAGCAAGACAAACCATGTCTCTTGTATAGCCGCTTACCATACCGTATGAATTTTTAGCGAACATAAATGCAGGGCCAACTTCCTGCACACCAACTCTGAAAAGCTGGTTAAAGAATTTAATGTTCAAATCTACACCAGGCTGCCAGGTAGTTAGACCTGTGCTTCCAATAAAGCCAATGCATCCTTTTCCGGGTACTTTGGAAAATTGCTCACCAAATACATTCTGGTTATCAAAATGAGCAGTATAACATGTAATACTAAGAATCAGAGGAAGTTTATTTCCGTTCTGTAATAAATAAATATCATCATTAAGGAAAACAAAATCCCATTGATAACCTCCGCCGTGTCCGTAGAAATTTGCAACAACACAACCGCTGTTGAACGCCTGCCTTACCTCCGGTCTTTCACCAAAGAATTCCTGGTATTCATCGGAAGGATACCTGAAAACTTTTGTAGCCGGGAAACCATTCGGTTTTAAAAAAGCATTTTCAAGGTAAACAGATTCATCATTAAAATGAAAAACGTTTTCATCGTTTAAACTTTCACCCGCACCTATTAACAGAACATTCTCTTTCCAGGGTTTTGCATCATCTGCCGGGTAAGCAATAATTTTATCAACAAGTGCATTAGCTTCATCTATCGTTTCAGCAGATAATCTTCCGATTGCTAAATCTGGTAAAGCGTCATCGCCAATAATGCACGCAATCATATTATCACTAACAGCCTGACCGTACTTAATCGAGTGATAAGGAATTGAAGGAATAAAATTCGGTCTGCTATCCGGAAATATTTTTCTATAATCCCAGCTCATATCACCAAAAAGAACAACATATGAAGGAGCGGGTTTTTGCCAGTTATCAAAAGCATATTTCAGAAATTTCTGAAGTGCGAACGGATCATTTAATCCTGCAGAGAATTCGTTATATATTTCATTTATATCAACAATCTTAACAGTTGGTGAAGTAAAGTCCTCAAGGTTTTTACTTCTATATTCAGCAAGTCTCTCGGCTGCCTGTCTGAAATTCGGATGAGTAATAATAATGTAATCAGCTCTATTAGTGATATCATGCAAATTAGATTTCATTGCAGGTATAATTGAATCGGGTATAGAAAAATAATTATTAGCTGCACAAAAATATTCAGTCTGTTCAGAAATAGAATCTGCAAATAATACTTCTTCGTAAGGGTCATTAGTTACCCAAGGATTTATAATTATCTTATTTTTCTCCGGGACAAAAACTTTCATGTTGTTAGCTTTCCACCTGTAAACATCAAACCTTAATTTGCCGGTTAGATTTGGAGAGCTTATGAAGTTAAAATAATTTGTATCCACCCTGTGTTCGCGTAAGTACTCAATTTCAAACCAGTTAAATCTAACCTCATCTGATGTGGGTAAAGTTATGCTTCCCGGATTAATTCCTTTTGATACTGCCTGAAGATAATTCACATCCCACAAGCCAATTTTATTAAGATTAATTTTAGCTTCAAATTCACCTATATCCTGCCCATCCCAATAAAATGTATCAATCGGCTGACCAGTAAAAAGAATTTCAACTTTATGATCTAAGTTAAAGTTATCATTCTTTGTCATTCCATGCATATTCACTCTTAAGGTCAACTCTTTTGTATCAACACTAAGTCCCTTAGGAGTTGGAAAAGGATATGAGAACACATCGGAAAAACTTCCGTTATTGCCAGAAACCTTCCCCCAAAACCAGTAATCTCTTTTATCATCCGGTGCGTAACCAAGCCTTTCATAAATTGTATCACGTTCATAGTGAATTGTATGAAGTGAAGAGTAAACAGTAGTATCATAAGTTGTAGGATATCCGTCCTGATAATGATATTTCAATCCTTCATCCTTAGCTTCAAACGATAACCAATAAACATTGCTGTAGTTATATAAATTTAAATGCGTATAAGGTGACGGCTCAGGCGGGTAACCAACAAACTGTATAAAATCACCTGAATTAAAGTAACCGTCTTTATCCGTATCTGTAATCTCAATCGGAATCATACCTGAATCAGAATAAAGTTCTATGTTGTTTTTACTTATGCTTGTGCCAGGATATATATTATTGTCATTTAAGTAGTCATATGAAATTCTGTAAATATCTTTTTTAGAAACAAAAATTTTATAATAAGTTTTATTGGGATCAAACCAGCTTGTATCCGATGCAGCATTAATTTTTTTTAAAGAAGGGCTTGTTCCGATCCACTTTTGCGCAACCGGGTAATTAATTGTATTTGACTTAAGATATTTTTTTGTAAAGTTATCATCAACACTTTGAATAGCCTGCTGCGTTAAAGACGAATTATAATCTATTCTTAATGTTATCTTTTTATTGAAATGCAATTCTCTTTTAACAGGATTGAACTGATATGGATTTATACCCACAGTGGCAATATTACAATACCTGAATGAGTTTATGATTGGTTTGTTGTACTCAACAACCGGATAGTACAAATCCTTGTTGTAAATCTCTATGTTAAATTGTGGAGGAGCATATAAATTCAGAACTGTATCTTCTTCGGGATACGGAACTATGAAGACATTCTGAATTTTTTCTACATTACTGTTTATTAAAGCAACTTTTGGCGATGCTTCAGGTAAAATTCCAAGATTCAAATTATAAACTGGCAGCCAGGGTTCACCGGTTAATCTGATTGTATTTTCTTTTCCCTTAATGATCTGGAATAATGAACCATTAATCGTTGTATCCTTTACTGTATAACAACCTGAAAAATCTACATTAACAATTAAATATTTCTCAGTTGATTCAATAACAGAAACAACCTGTGCAAGAGTTATGGATTGCCATATAAGGAATAAAAGAAAGAATGATTTCTTCATATAAATTTTATGGAATTTTGGACAAAACTTATAAAAGTATTAAACGATTAACAAGGTAAAAAACTAATTTGTAATTGTACCGACTTGTAGAATTTAATCTTTAGTTTTTCTCCTTTACTTATTCACTACTTTGTTTGAAGATACTGTGGTGTCCCCCAGGAAGAAAAGATTCTGTTTTCCGTTTGAAGTGAAAGATGGAACGTACTTCTTAAAAAGCTCAAACCAATCTGCTTTTGTTTTGCCGTTGGTTACATTGGAAAATTCATTTATCAATTCAGGTATGTTCAGCATAGGACTGTTGCTTAAGCGTGCTTTATAAATTTTTTCGTGTTTAGTTGAATCAACACCTTCTTCTGCTGTAAGGATTTCCTCAAAAAGTTTTTCACCTTCGCGGATGCCGGTGTAAACTATTTTGATATCTTTATCAGGCTCAAGATTATTAAGTAAGATTAATTCTCTTGCAAGTTCAACAATTTTAACTGGCTCGCCCATATCCAATACAAACACATCACCATTCTTACCTGTTGCAGCAGCCTGAAGCACAAGCGCAACAGATTCCGAGGTTGTCATAAAATATCTTTTCATCTCAGGATGAGTAATTGTAAGAGGTCCGCCTCTTTTTATCTGTTCCAGGAATATAGGAAGAACACTTCCGCGGCTGCCAATAACATTACCAAATCTTACAGCAACGAATTGCGAATTACTTTTATGACCTGTATTGGTCACAATAATTTCTGCAATCCTTTTTGTTACACCCATTACACTTGATGGATTAACAGCTTTATCAGTTGAAATAAGTACAAAATGTTTAGTATGAAACTGAATCGCGGATTTTGCAAGGTTATAGGTTCCAAGTATATTAACCCTAATCGCTTCTTCAGGAAATTTTTCCATTACAGGTACATGTTTGTACGCAGCCGCATGAAAAACAGCTTCAGGTTTATAATCCTTAAATATTTTATTTATCTTTTCGAAGTTGGAGATATCGCAGAGAAACATTTTTAGCGGAATATGTGGATGGGCATATTTCAATTCAAGTTCCAAACCTGCAAGATCACTTTCATTTATATCAAGGATAGCGACTGAAGCAGGTTCATAAAAATAAATTTGCCTGCTGATCTCAGAACCGATTGAACCTGCTGCACCGGTAATTAAAATCCGTTTGCCTTTTATATAATTATTAATCTCTTTAGTGTTAATTGATATTGCTTGCCTTCCGATTAAATCGCTCACGTCAAGGTCTCTTACATCCTGTACTTTAACCTGAATCAGGTTTGATAAATCATTAATGGTTGAAACGACTTTAACATCATAAACACCGGATTTACGGCAAAGTGTAAGTATCTTTTTATGGAAACCTTTATCTGCAGACAGCACAGCAATAATTATCGATTCGATATGGTACTGCCTTATTATCGAAGGTAATTCATCTGTAATTCCAAGTACACGTATTCCCTGTAAATAAAGGTTTTGTTTATTAGGATCATCATCAATAAAACCAATTGGATAAATTTTCCTGTTCTCTGTTCTGTTCCAATCTCTTAAAAGTTGTTCACCAGTACTACCCGCACCTATTATCAATGCTTTCTTTAACTGAGAATGACCAATATTTCTTCTAACAACTTCAAGGTACATTCTCTTTGATATTTTAAAACCGGAAGAAAGAAGGAAAGTCAGTATCATATCTATGATAAGTACAATCCTTGGAAAACCTTTGAACATATCTAACGGAAATCCATAGATTATTATAAACAGTACGCTGTTACTGAACAGGCAGGCCTTACCTATATTTGCCAGTTCGTGTAATGAAACAAACCGCCAGGAAATATCATAAAGTTTGAAATAGAAAAAGAAGACAAGTTTAATTGCGATAAAAATGATTAAGAGTGGTAGAAAATTATTTTTAAAATCACCGGAAGCGCTGAAATCAAATTTTACCTGGAAGGATAAAAGCAGAGAAATTGTAAAAGCAATTACATCAAAGAAAATAAATGTTAGCTTCCGTTTAAAATTAACAAGGTTGATATTTTCAGTGAATAAATTCATTGTCTTATTATGCTTTTAAACGTTCTTAAAATTATTTTGATATCTGTAAGAAAACTGATTTCCCGTATGTAACGTTTATATAATTTTATTTTCTCAGGTAAAATATTTGATTTATAATACTCCTCTGCATTAAAAGAGGATTTAATCAAGGCTGCTTCATCGCTGTATTCCAATGCAGCATAATCTGAAAGCCCTGGTTTTATTTTTAATATCTCAATGTACTCATCAGAAAAATCATTTACGTATTTCGGAATTTCGGGCCTTGGACCAACAATGCTCATGTCGCCTTTAAGGATATTTAAAAGCTGAGGAATTTCATCAAGTTTATATTTTCTTAAAAACTTTCCAATCTTAGTAATCCTTGCATCGTTGTCTGTCGATATATCCGGACCTGCATTGTCAGCATGGTTAATCATGGTCCTGAATTTAATAATCTTAAACCTCTTCCAGTTTTTCCCTACCCTTTCCTGGTAAAAGAAAACCGGTAACCCGCACTGAAAAATAATAGCAAGAGAAATTATAAATATCACCGGAATCAAAACGATCAGTGCAATAAATGAAAATGTAATATCTATAATTCGTTTCAGTAAAATTTTGTACATAACCGGTATTAAGTGCCGTCTTAAATTAGTCAAAAATCATTTATTAATCTAAGATTTTTTATTCAATTATTTTTCTGATGATTTTAAAATTGAAAGTACTCTATCTGATAAATAGTCAATTTGCTCATCTGTCATTCCCGGGAAAATAGGAAGTGAAACCAGTCTAGGATATTCATTTTCTGAAACAGGATAATTTTTAATTTCCGGATTAAAGTTGTTTTTATAGAACGGGTGCCTGTACAATGGAATAAAGTGAACACTTGAACCGATACCGGCATTTTTTATTTCATTTATAAACTGGGACCTGTTTATTTTTAGCTTTTCAAGATTAAGCCTAATCGGATACAAATGGTAAGCGGATTCCCTGTCATTCAAACGAGTTGGAATTTCAAGCAACCCGCAACTCTTAAACGCTTCATCATATTTTGCTGCAATTGCTTTACGCATCTCCAGCATTGCATCAAGTTTTTTTAACTGTGCAATGCCAAGCGCTGCCTGAATATCCGTAAAATTATATTTGTAACCGGCAGAGATTACTTCATAGTACCATGAACCTTCATCGGTATAACGATTCCAGGGATCGTGACTGATTCCATGCAGACGCATTACTTTACATCTGTCTGCAATTTCTTCATCATCAGTGCAAATCATTCCTCCTTCGCCTGTGGCCAAAGTTTTTGTTACATAGAAACTAAAACAGGTTACATCGCTAATTCTTCCAATCATTTTGTCTTTATAATATGCAGGCAAAGCATGTGCTGCATCTTCTATAACCTTAAGTCCGCCATTGGCGGAAGATTTTTTTGCTATTTCCATTATCTCATCCATATCGCAAGGCATTCCACCATAATGAACCGGGATAATTGCCCTAGTTTTTTTTGTAACAGCTTTTTCAATTTCGGAAGGAGAAATATTTAGAGTAACGGGATCAACATCAACTATAACAGGAATTGCCTTGAAATAACAGACAATTTCTGCTGAAGCAGTAAAAGTAATAGAAGGTACAATCACCTCATCACCTTCTTTTATTCCAATTGCTTCAAGAGAAAGATGAGCTGCTGCCGTCCAGGAATTTACAACGACAGATCTTTTGGAACCGATATAGCTATTAAATTCCATCTCAAATTGCTGAGCTTTAGGACCGGTAGTCCACCATCCTGATTTAATAGTATCAACAACTTCTTTTATTTCGTCATCTGTAATGAACGGTTTATGGAAAGGGATATTAAGTTTTTTCATATTGAAGCTTTTTGAAGTTTGGAGTTTCAGTTTTATTTAAATAGAGTAATATTACAATTAGCAACCAGAAAGGAAGATCTCGTGTAATCCATCCGTGCGTTAATAATCCTGTTGATTCAAAAAACGCACGGGCAATCAAACCGACTATTGTTCCTTTTATTGCTACAACAAGATAAAAAATTTCCCTGTCGTACTCTTTGTATTTTACTATAGCTTTATTGGCTAATTTTATTGAAAGAATAGGCAACCAGATTGCTGTTATAAAACCAAGAATACCTAAATCAGCAGTCCTGAAAAGGAAAAAATTATGTGCAGTTCCACTTTTTGCCCAGGCCATTTGCTTCTCAAAAAAGCTACCTAAGTTAACTGGTAAATACTTATAAATATATTCTTCAAATACACCAGGACCAGCGCCAAAAACCGGATTATCCTTTATAATATCAAATGCTACACTCCAGAAGAATCCCCTTGTATTGGAAAAGATTCTATCTGTTCTTAACAGCAAAGATATTAATTCGTTTATAGTTGGTATAAAAAGTAAAATTGCCAGCAATACTATGGATGTAATAAGAATTTTGTTAAATAGCTTTCGGTTAAAATAATAAATGATGTAAGCTGAACTAATCACAAATGAAAGTATTGAAGAACGGGAATTTGTAATTATTAAAGCGGCTAGTAA
>QZKB01000057.1 GCA_003599415.1 Ignavibacteriales bacterium
CTATAATAGCGGATATAAAAAACGGCGAAATTAATTAAATTAAGTTTGTCTTTAACAGAATATGTTTAATCCGAAAAGAGACAATATATGCCCCAAATTTATAATGAATTAAAACCAGAAATATCCGTTGTAATGGCTTCATTCAACCGGGCTAATTACCTGGAAAGAAGTATTGGTTCTCTTTTGGCTCAAACTTATAAATCATGGGAGTTGGTTTTTGTTGATGACGGCAGTAGTGATAATACTTTTGAAGTACTAAATAATTACCTGATGCAGTATGAAAATATCCGTTACATGAAACATAAAAATAAAAATCTTGCTCTATCAAGAAATACCGGAATAGTAGCTTCAACCGGAAATTATATAACCTTCCTGGATAGTGACGATGAATATGAATCAAATCATCTTGAGATAAGAATTAATATTGTAACAGAAAATCCAGAGATTGATCTAATTTATAGTGGAATAAAAATAATCGGGAATTCTTTTGTGGCAGACAAATATGATCCGACTAAACTTATTCATTTAAATGAATGTGTGGTTGGAGGTACTTTCTTTGGCAAACGAAAAATGTTTATTGAACTTGGTGGTTTCAAAAACCTGCCTTATAGTGAAGACTCAGAATTTTTTGAACGCGCAGAAAAAAAATATCACGTTATTAAAATTGATTCGGCGACTTATATTTATCATCGGGACGTGCCTGATAGTATAACGAACAGGCTTTTATCCAACGAACAATAGTTCTTATATGAAGCACATATTAAAATATTACCTTGCTTATAAACCTTATGGAATGCTTACACAATTTACTGACGAGCAAGGAAGAAAAACTCTTGCAGATCTCTTCCCTTTTCCAAAAGATGTTTATCCGGTTGGAAGATTAGATATGGATAGCGAAGGTTTGGTTTTATTAACGAATGATAAAAAACTAAATCATATGCTGCTAAATCCAAAGTTTGCACACGAAAGAGAATATCTGGTGCAGGTAGAAGGTGTTCCGTCCAAAGAAGCAATTAAGAAACTTTGTGATGGCGTTTTGATTGAAAACAAGTTAACTCTTCCTGCAAAAGTAAAGCTTGTTGATCCTCCAAAAAATATTCCCGAAAGAACCCCACCAATCCGTGAACGAAAGAATATTCCGACTTCCTGGTTAAGTATTTCTTTAATTGAAGGGAGGAACAGGCAGGTTAGAAAGATGACTGCATCAGTTGGTTATCCAACACTAAGACTTATAAGGATAAGAATTGAAAATCAATTATTAAAGGATTTGAAACCAGGTGAAGTTCGCGAAATTAAAACTCCGGCAATTTCAGTTAAAGGAAAGCAATTCTGAAAATCTCTTCCCTGTATTTCAAATACATCCTAACTTAAGAACTAAATTATATTTATTTTTGAAATGCTTAATTAAGTATACTTTTTAATCAAACGGAAAAAGATTGAAAACAAAATTAGAAATAGCACAGAACTGGCTGCCCCGTTATACCGGAACCAGTATTGACGAACTAGGAGATTATTTATTACTAACCAACTTTCATAATTATGTTTCAAAGTTTGCAGAACAATTTGATTGTGAAGTTAAAGGTATTGGAAGACCAATGCAGACTGCGACAAACACTTCCGGATTATCAATAATTAATTTCGGGATCGGTTCCTCCAATGCGGCAACAATTATGGATCTGCTTGTTGCAAGGCAGCCTAGGGGAGTTTTATTCCTTGGCAAATGCGGAGGAATAAAAACGTCAACTGAAATTGGGCATTTTATTTTACCAATAGCTGCAATCCGGGGAGAAGGGACAAGCAATGATTATCTTCCGGCGGAAGTACCCGCTTTGCCTTCATTCAAACTTCACAAATTTGTTTCTGACAAAATTGTTGACCACAAAATGGAATACCGGACAGGTGTAATCTATACTACTAACCGACGCGTTTGGGAATGGGATGAGGATTTCAGAACCTACCTGCAAAAACTTTCGGTAATCGGCATTGATATGGAAACCGCAACGTTGTTTATTGTTGGACATGTAAATGAAATTTCCCGCGGAGCATTATTACTTGTATCTGATATGCCGATGATACCCGAAGGAGTAAAGACGGAAGAATCTGACAAAAAAGTTACAGAACAGTTTGTTGATCTACATCTCCAGATTGGAATTGAAGCAATGACAGAGATAGGAATTAAAGGCGAACAAATAAGGCACTACAGATATTAGATTTTATTTATTAAAAACTTTTTCCCGAATTAATCCGTCAAAAAACACAGAATATTTTTTTTGATTACTATTTGAAATGATACGAAACAACATCTTAATATTTATTTTAGTTTTACAGTTCACCGTTAACAGTATTGGTTTTGCACAGGATCTCCCGCCAATAAAACTTAATTACGCATCCTACGCTGTTGATGACCAGGGAAGAATAATTGGTTATTATGGGGAAAAGAACAGAGTTGAAATCCCATACACCGGCAGTATTTCCAAATGGATTATTTACAGCCTTATTGCTACTGAGGATAGAGATTTTTACAATCACGATGGCGTTTCGTATAAGGATTTAGGAAGAGCAATTTTAAAAACACTTACCGGCTCTACACAGGGTGGAAGTACTTTAACTATGCAGCTTGCAAGAAATCTTTTTCTTACACAGCAAAGAACAATTTCACGCAAACTGGAAGAGATTGATCTTGCTAAGGGATTAGAAGCAAAATATTCTAAGGATGAAATTCTTAGATTGTATTTGAATACTGTTTACTTTGGACATAGTTCATGGGGCATCTGGGCAGCATCTCAAAAATATTTCCGGAAAACTCCTGATAAGCTTTCTATAACTGAAGCTGCGACTTTAATTGGTTTGCTCCAATCTCCCGGTTTATTTGACCCGGCAAAACATTCCGAAAGAACTCTTGCAAGAAGGAATGAAGTGCTATACAATCTTGTTGAAGTTGGGAAATTATCCAACAAAGAATTTCAAAAAATAAAGAAGCAAAAGCTTGGTATTAAGCTGATGGAAAATTATGGAAGACATTTTCTTGAACAAGTTAGAAAAGAAGCAATTGCTATCCTTAATCCGCAGGGAATTTATTTAAATAAAGATCAGCTTAAAATTACAACAACACTAAACCTCGATTTTCAAAAAGCGGCGGAAGATGCTGTTAAAACTCAATGGGATAACTTTTCAACTTCAATGAAACAGGCTCAGGTCGGCTTGGTATCGGTTGAAGTTGGGACAGGGAAAATAAAAGCATTGGTCGGAGGAAATCCGGAATCAGAATCGCGTGGATTAAATCGTGCAGCACAGATTCATCGTCAGCCGGGTTCATCCTTCAAACCGTTTCTTTATGGAAGCTTACTTGAAAAAGGTTTTACACTTGCAACGCCAACTTATGATACTCCTATTTCCGTAGTTGATAGCATTACAAACCAGGTTTGGAGCCCGCAGAATTCATCCGAAGTATTTACTAATGATACTATCCCTATGATAAACGCAATTCAATATTCCGTTAATGCTGCAGCCGCTCATGCTATTGTTGAATTGACGCAGCCGGATTCTGTAGTGGCATTTGCCCATAAATTGAAAATAGAATCCGAGATTCCATCTTTTCCTTCAATCTCATTAGGAACAGGTGAAGTCACTCCACTGGAAATGGCAGCTTCTTTTGCTGTGTTTGCATCACAGGGTAAATATGCAAAACCCTTTTCCATAGCAAAAATTGAGGATAGGAATGGAAGAGTCCTTTACAGCAATAGTATTGATACTTCTATTGTCCTTGATTCCGCAACCTGTTATTTACTTACAAAAGCATTGGAAACCGTTGTGGATAGCGGTACGGCAACTACTGTTAGAAAATATTATAAAGGAACAGCCGCAGGAAAAACAGGAACGACACAGGATTACACGGATGCATGGTTTGTGGGTTATAATCCTATTTTATCTACTGCTGTATGGACAGGTTTTGATAACGCCAAGAAAAAGCTTGGCGGAGGATTTCAATACGGCGGTTCTGCTGCCGCTCCGATTTGGGCAAGGATGATGTCTGAAATATCAAGAAGAGTCCCTGGTTTTAATAATGCAGAATTTCCTAAACCAACATCAATCCAGGAAATTGAACTTTGCATTGATTCCGGTGAACCGGCAACCGATAATTGTCCAAATAAAAAAGTTTACCCTGTAGATTTTCTTAAACTGAAAGGAAGCTGTCATTTACACTCTTCAGAAAATTAGATAGAATTTTTTAATCTTATTTTGCATATTAAGCGATAGAATAATAAAGAATTATCTTCCATTTTATAAATTCCAGCAGTCATAAAAATAGACTTTCTATGGAAAATACGGAACACATCAAATACTGGTTGGACAGCGCAATACATGATTTAGATGCTGCTGAAAGTCTTTTTAAAAACAAGAAATACGATTGGTGTTTATTTATTGGGCATCTGGTTTTAGAAAAAACTTTAAAAGCTATATACGTACTAAAGAATCCTGAAACAATGCCTCCGAAAGTGCATAACCTTGTTCGCATTTCGGAATATTGCGGTTTAGATTTAACGGAAGAACAAAGGTATTTCTTTGATGAGATTAATGATTTTAATATTGAAGCTAGATATCCAAGTTATAAATTTGATTTTTATCAGTTATGCACAAAAGAATTCACCGAAAAGTATTTCGAACTTATTAAGGAAACACACAAATGGCTATTATCCCAGTTAAAATAAAAGAGATAATTGAAAACTACATTCAAAAATTAAAAAATAACAATTTCCCTGTTCAACAGTTATTTCTTTTTGGAAGTTATTCTACGGGTAGGTTTACAGAATGGAGTGATATTGATCTTGCTGTTATTTCAGAAAAGTTTGAAGGAAATCGAATTTCCGACAGAAACAAAATCAGGAGGATTACTCTTGACGTCAGCTCTAAGCTTGAAGTAATACCATTCAATCCAACCGAATTCAATAACAACAATCCCTTAGCTAAGGAAATAATTGAAACTGGAATCAGGATAATCTGATTCGTTAAAATATATTGGATTTTATTTCATGAAAATTATTGCAATTGAGACCGAATTACCCGGAGTTACTTCCGATAAATTTACACCTGAGATTCGTAAGGCTGAAGCTGAAAAAGCATGGCAGTTACAGCAAGCCGGAATTATCCGCGAATTATATTTCCAAAAAGAGCAGCACATTGCTGTTCTGATTCTTGAGTGCGCTGATGAAACAGAAGCCAAAAAATATTTAAGTACGTTACCACTTGTAAAAGAAAAGCTAATCAGGTTTGATTTAATTCCCCTTTTACCATATGATGGATTCTCAAGATTGTTTTCCAATAACTAATATTGCCTTTTCTTTTAGAAATTATTTTTGAGTTATCTTCATTATTTACATTCACATTTATACCGGCAGCAAAGAACAACAATTCCTTAAGGAAACTGATCCTCATAAAATCCATTCGGGACTAATACTTTCTGTTTTATTTATTAAATTTCGATCGAACATAAAAAGTATTACCTGATTCCGGATTTCAAATAAGGAGTTATTATGGAAAGCCAGAATAAATTTAGCGAGATAATATCATCAGGATATAGTTTTAAAGGTGAATCAATTACAATGGGCGCTGCAATTCTAAATGGAGAATGCCTTAAAGAAGCAAAAATAAAAATCCCGCTAAAAACTCTTAACCGGCATGGTTTAATTGCCGGGGCAACAGGAACAGGCAAGACAAAAACATTACAGCTTATTGCTGAAGGGTTATCAGAAAAGAGTATACCGGTTCTGATGATGGATATTAAAGGTGATCTTAGCGGTTTGGCTAAAGCCGGAGAATTGAATCCTAAAATTGAAGAACGGCACAACAAAATCGGCGAACCATATTCACCAAAAGCATTTCCGGTTGAACTGTTAACTATATCGAATGAAAAAGGAACAAGGTTGAGAGCGACCGTTTCCGAATTTGGTCCGGTTCTTTTTTCTAAGATCCTTGAACTTAACGATACCCAATCCGGCATAGTATCTTTAATTTTCAAATACTGCGATGATAAACAATTACCTCTGCTCGATCTTAAAGATTTTAAAAAGGTAATCCAGCACATAACCGGTGATGGCAAAAAAGAAATTGAAGAATCCTATGGAAGAATTTCCACATCCTCTACAGGTATAATTTTAAGAAAAGTAATTGAACTGGAGCAGCAAAATGCTGAATTGTTCTTCGGGGAAAAATCTTTTGAAGTTGACGATCTTGTCAGAATAAATGATGAAGGTTATGGAATAATTTCTATCTTAAGATTGGTTGATATTCAGAGCAGACCAAAATTATTTTCTACATTTATGTTATCCCTGCTTGCTGAAATTTATGCTTCTTTTCCCGAGGAAGGAGATTTGGATCAGCCGAAGTTAGTAATATTTGTTGATGAGGCTCATCTTATTTTTAATGAAGCATCCAAAGCTTTGCTGGACCAGATAGAAACTATCATTAAATTAATAAGATCCAAAGGTGTTGGTATTTTCTTCTGCACACAAAATCCGACAGACATACCACCTGAAGTATTAAGTCAGCTTGGATTAAAAGTGCAACATGCACTTAGAGCATTTACAGCTAAGGATAGACAAATGATAAAACTTACAGCGGAAAATTATCCAATCTCTGAATTTTATAAGACTGATGAATTACTTACTTCACTTGGAATTGGAGAAGCGGCTATTACAACCTTAAGTGAAAAGGGAATTCCAACCGCTTTGGCTGCAACTCTTTTGTGCGCTCCAAAATCAAGAATGGATGTACTAAATAATTCTGAAATAGATGAATTGTTAGGTAAGTCTAAATTAGGAGATAAATATAACAAGATTGTTGACCGTGAAAGCGCGTATGAAATACTGAATCAAAAAATTCAGATTGCTGCCCAGCAAAAAATAGAACAGCAGCAGGAAGAATCTCAGCAGTCTGCCGGACCCAAAAGAGAAAAAAGTACTATGGAAAACATTCTGGACAGCACTATAACAAAACAAGTTGGCAGAACTGTTGCACGGGAATTAACCCGTGGTTTGCTTGGTGTACTGGGGCTTGGAGGTTCAACATCGCGTTCAAGAAAGAGAAGTATATTTTAACAGATTTTATATGCTGAACAAAACTGACTACAATAAAATTGCATCCACTTATAACCAGCGATATGAAATAAATAATCTTGATGGTATAGATAAAGCTCTAAACAAATTAGTTAAAAAATATAAACCCAACAACCTTCTTGAAGCTGGCTGCGGCACAGGCAGATGGCTTTCTGAATTAAGTGATAAAAATGTTTTTTGTATAGGGCTGGATCGTTCAGTCAATATGATGAATCAAACCCGGGGCAATAATTCTGCAGTTCAATTTGTCAATGGTGATGCCGTTAGAGTACCCATTAAAAATTCAACTTTCGATTTTGTTTATTGTGTAAATGCCATCCATCATTTTGGCAGCACTCTTGCCTTTATAAGTGAAGTCAAAAGAATTTTGACAAAAGACGGAATACTTGCCATAATCGGTTTTGATCCTAATGAAGAAGAAAACGACTGGTATGTTTACAATTACTTTGAAAGTACGCTCGATAAAGATTTAGCACGTTATCCATCCTGGGAGCAGCTAATTGAATTATCTACACAGCTTGGTTTCTCTAAACTTGATTTCACTTTCGCAGAATCTATTTATCGGACTTACAAAGGCAGTGATGTTTTTAATGATCCATTTCTTCTAAAACATAACACTTCACAGCTTGCTTCGTTGTCAGAACAGGAATATTCACTTGGAATAGAAAACATTAAAGTAAAAATTGAATGCGATCCTGAAACTATCTTTGTATCAAAATTTTTTTTCAGGCTTTTATTGCTTCAGATTAATCTGTAAAAATGTGACCTTGCCTTGAATCAACAAAATTGAACTTACTATTGCCGATTCTTTATTTTTTCCATTAGTTTGTAGTGAATTAACAACGGAGGTGTGATGAAAAAGTTATTATTGCTTTTTACAGTACTTTCTTTCTTTATTGTTTTAACAGGCTGCAAAGATGAGCCGCCAAGCATTCGCATTAAGAATGAGCGCCAGAACAAAGCGAATGTTCAGATTCAACAAACTAATTCCAACACAATAAATATAAATGATGTTGCTGGTGGAACAACTTCTGGTTATCAGGATGTAGCGGAAGGCGGTAAAACAGCAACTGCAGTTATTCAAAGCGAACAAGTTTCGCCATCAATTAATTTTAGCACTTCGAATGACAACAATTATACAATTGTTATCCTGAATGAAGCAACTCCTAAACTTAGAGTTGATGTAAGTTCAAAATAAATTTTTACTGCAGTTATTTATGGCTGCGGTATTTTATTAACCACTAAGGTTTTGCCAGAACCAATAAATCATTATTTTTGGACACGTATTTTCTTGGCCGGAAATATTAACCGGAAATTTAAAAGGTTCTCCTTGATAAAAGGAAGGGAAGAATAATGAAACACCCGTATCGAACATTTATTGAAGTTATCTTTTCTATTATTTTGCTTATTACAAATTCTTATTTTACACAACAGCAAACATCTCCTAACGCTGCAGGTATTTATTTCAAAGGATTTTCAATTTTGCCGCCGTATGATGAACAGGTAAAAACTTTCAATTATTATCCTGACGTAAGAGTACAGATTAATATTCCTTCACCGGAAAAGTTTGATATAACCAAGCCGGTGGGAATTGTCTTATTCGGAACTCCAAACGGAAATTCACTTGAACATACTTTTGGCAAAAGAACAAAAGCAACTGACGACTGGCATTACAACATCCAGCATATTGGCGCTCAAACAAGATTCCTAAGGGAAAGTAATTTAGATTATAATCTCGTAACTGTTATCCTGGAACCAACATCCCAAAGCTGGCCCGGCTGGCGTTCAGCACATTCAGATAATGCTCAATTGATTAATGATATGGTCGATTCTATAAAAAATATGTTCGCTGCATACAATCCCTTCGTAGTTTTAACAGGACATAGCGGTGGTGGCAGCATGACCTTCGGCTTTATGAATGGTGGGACAAATATTCCGTCTTATGTTAAACGAATTACTTTTCTTGACAGTGATTATAATTACGACAACAACTATGGAGCAAAAATTCTTAACTGGCTGAATGCCTCGTCTGATAATTACCTATGCGTTATAGCTTATAACGATAGTGTTGCTCTTTTAAACGGGGAACCATTTGTTAGTCCGACCGGTGGAACATGGTACAGAAGCTGGATGATGCAGAATTTCCTTAAACAGTATTTTCAGTTTACAACAGAAGAAACTTCCGAATTTATTAAATGGACTGCCCTTGAAGGCAGAGTTAAATTTTTTATGAAGAAAAACCCAACCAGAGTAATTTATCACACTGTTCAGGTTGAATTGAATGGATTTATCCATGGAATGCTTTCCGGTACTAATAAAGAAAGTGTTGGATATACATATTTTGGGGAAAGAGCTTACTCGCAATATATTCAGGGTTATATTCTTCAAAAGACTTCTCTTACTATTCCAGCCAGACCGGTTAATTCAAAGACAGGTTCAGAATTTATGCAGTATGTTAATAACATGACCTTTGAACAACGCGAAGCAGAAATACTTTCGGAAATATCCAAAGGAAATATTCCGGATTTCTACAGGTCGCTTAGAACTGTAAGAGCAAATTTCCAGGACATTAATGGAACAACATATAAATGTTATTATGAAGTTATGCCGGATTATCTTGCTATTGGTTCTGACTCTGATTATTGCAGAATACCGATGGGACCGGTTACTGCACAAACACTTGCAAATCTTTTTGGCGCAACAATGCCAACCCCTAAGCTTGTAGATAACATTTATACTAATACCGATCTTAAAGTTGCCCCGGTTACATATACTCCTGTTGGAAATCAGAATGAACTTGTTTCAAAATTTGTTGAGCATAACACTGCAATAGAACAACAACGAACAGATGCCGGAAAAGATATTGGTGTTTTTATGGGCGGCACAAAAAAAGATGTTGTACTAAGCAATAAAATTATCGATGCCTCTAAACCCAATCATGTTGTAATTTATGGCTGGCACAAACTTGATGGCAGCCCCATCCAGCCGGTTTATAACGGACATATCAACAGCTATGTAGATTACAGCCACGGTATTCGCTTTCTTAACAAAGAAATAATTCTGGATTCCGTTATAACTACAGTTCAGGATATTCTTAGAGATTCTGTTAAATATAGAATCTTAAGCAATGAAACCGGTCCGATGTACCAGCCAAGTTATTTTAAAGAATTGTATTTACCTGATCAGCCAAGATCATTCGGAATAAAAACAGAGAGCAACAAGTCTTTAAGAGTAATTGTTAAACCCGATACTTCTGTGGAATCCTACAAAGTAAAAATCAGTAAGGACGGAACAACATTTACCAAGACATATTATTTGCAGCCGGATAACCTCATTCTTACAGGACTGCAAACAGACACTTTGTTTTTCGTAAAAGTAATTGCGACTAATTCTGCCGGGGATTCTTATCCGTCAGAAGTATTAGCAGGTGTACCATCAGATAATACTAATTCATCATTATTAATTGTAAATGGATTTGACAGAGCCTCGACCGGAAACACTTACGATTTCATAAGGCAGCATGCAACTGCATTCCGTAAAGGCGGATTAGCTTCTTTCTGTTCAGCTACTAATGATGCAATTATTAACGGACTTTTTAATTTAACTGATTATTCTTCGGTCGATTATATTCTTGGTGAAGAAAGTACTGCAGATGAAACATTCAGTCTATCCGAACAGAGCAAAGTAAGAACCTTTCTGTTAAACGGCGGAAATTTATTTGTAAGCGGAAGTGAAATTGCATGGGACCTTGATTACAAAGGGAATTCGACAGACAAAAAATTTATTAATGAGTATCTTAAAGCGAAGTACATTGCTGACGCGCCAAATAATCAATCGGGAGTATTCTACCAGGCACAAAGTGTTAATAGTTCTGTTATTCCCTTTGCATATAATTTTTACTATGATAACGGCACGCACGGAACCATAAACATTAAATGGCCGGATGTTATCGATCCTGTTAATGGCGGAAATGGTTTATTCAGATATGTAGGATTAGATACTTCTTTGGGTTTTTCAGGAATAAGTTATAAGGGACTTTTCCCAGGCGGAACAAAGGAAGGAAAACTTATCATGCTTGGATTTCCTTTTGAAACTATTTATCCCCAGACAACAAGCAATGAGATTGCAAAGAACATAATTGGTTATTTTGGTCTTTCAACTTCTGTTGAGAAGGATAATCCTTTAGCCCCAAATGATTTTCAACTTTACCAGAATTATCCAAATCCGTTTAACCCAACTACCAGTATCAAGTATAAGGTATCAAGTATTTGTGCTGTTACATTAAAAGTATATGACATCCTTGCTAATGAAGTTTCAACCCTGGTTAATGAAATTAAATCCCCGGGAAATTATGAGATTAAGTTTAATGCTTCCAATCTTTCAAGCGGAATTTATTTTTATAAACTGCAGGCTGGTGATATTTCCTCAATAAAAAAAATGTTGCTCCTTAAATAACTTACATTCAGGTTTAAGATAAAACGAAATATTCTCCTGAATATTCAGACCCCACAAGTCTAAAATTTTATGGTCAGACTGTATTTTTTATAACAAACAAAAAAAAATGATTTTTGGACTAAACTTATATAGTTTGAACCCCGATAATATTTTTGAGAATGAACTAAAAGCTCAAGCAAGGATGCTTAAACATATATACATGGAGGTATATCTTGGCATTTTCAATTAACACAAACATCAGTTCACTTCAAGCATACAATGCCTTTACAAAAGCAAGCGCAGAAACACTGAAAGCCCAGTTACATCTGGCTACAATGAAAAAAATCAATAGCGTTTCCGATGACACTTCAGGTTACAATGTTGGGAAAAAACTTGAAGCACAGACCTCAAAACAGAAAGCACAACTTAACAACATTACAGCCGCAAAGAATTATTTGTCAACTGCTGAGACTGCTTTAGGACAAATAAATGATAAACTAAGTCAGATTTCCGCCAAGTATATTGATTCACAGGATCCTTTGAAGGATAAAGATTCTATTGCAAAAGATATTAAAACATTAGCAAGTGAAATAGATTCCTTACTTAAAAACACAAATATCAATGGGCACAATTTATTAGCCCAGGTTGACGGCACTGCACTTGCGGCAAATGATACATTTGATGTTGGCGGAAATGATTTTATTGTAGATTTTGCAAGCAACAGTTATCTTAATGTTGAAGAATTAAAAACAGTACTGAATGGAATTGATTCTGGTGTTGCTTCCTATGTCGGCAGCAATTATGCTACTAATGGTTTGGACACTTCAGATATAGAAATAAATTCCAGCGTTAAAATAACCTATGCCGATGGCAGTTCTGATTCTCTTGTTTTTACTGCACCATCGATTTCAAATCGCAGAAACGCCGAAATTTCCGACCAATTCCAAACCTTTGTAGCAGACAATACAGATGTTGAGTTACCTTATGCTTATGTACCCGATTCGAGCCCCTTACTAGAATATAGAACAGTTAGCAGCCCCAAAAATATAGTAAGTTTTGTTACCGAAAGCGGATACGATATAACCACATTGATCGGAATAACGATGGAATCTTCCGGAAATAGTGAAGGTGGACTGATTTCTGACGATACTGAAACAGTTCTAAGTGAAGCAGGCAATATTTCCACTATCGCTAATAATGTACAATCATCTCTTGGAAGAATTGGTAATTTAACACAAACTCTCGATTCAAGAAGTGAATTCCTGTCATCATCTATTGCTAACAATGCTGCTACTATATCAAGTATTTTTGATGCAGATATGGCTGCGGAACAGTTAAGCGCAACAAAAGGTAACATAGCTATTCAAATTGGTACCGCGATGTTTTCCCAGTTGAACTCAGCACCGCAACAGTTGCTTTCACTTTTTTAATTAGTACTCTGGTAAATTAATAATCTAAGAGAACACCTTTTCTTTAAAGCCAGTATCTTCGATATAAAAATATCTTCTGCTCGAAAATAATATATAATATTCTACTTGACACATTAGTGGTCCTCAATTTAATCTCCATCTCTGCGGTTTCTCATACTTCATTTACGAGTATCGTTATTTTTTCAATAAAAATTTATAATTGTTTTTGAATGAACCTTAAATATGATTTGAAAAAAACGGTAAAAATATTTTTTATTAAATTTGCATGTACAAAAAATTGTATGTGAATGAGTTTTATTATGTCGTTGACTTTAAAATTGAAACGGCTGTAAGATTAAAAACAAACTACAAAAAATCGTATGAAGAAATTCGGACTCTCACAATATACATTAGATGCTTTTTTCGAACGTGTAATTGAAAAATACCCAACCCGTCCCTCATTAGCATTAGTTGGAGAAAAACCATTTACTTATAGTGAATTCGGTGCAAAGGTTTACTCCTTAAAAGAAACGTTAAAACAAATAGGGATTAAGAAAGGGGATAAAATTATACTTCTCGGAAATTCCTCTCCAAATTGGTCTATAGCGTTTATGGCTATTACAACAATGGGCGCTGTAGCAGTTCCAATACTTGAAGAATTTCCTGAAGCAGATATTGATCATATCATCAGACACTCCGAAGCAGTTGGAATTTTTATCTCAGAAAATCTTTATAATAATTTGAATCTTAACTCCTTAAGTGAATTAAAGAGTATAATTAAGTTAAATGATTTTACTACTCTTTCAGAAATCACTAAGAACAAGACAAATTTATGGAAACAGATTCTGGATTTACCGGGAAAAATAATTAAGAGTCTGGATAAATCAGTTTCGGATAATAGCGGCGAAAAAATTAATGAAGATGATCTTGCGGAGATATTGTATACATCCGGAACGACCGGTCATTCAAAGGGAGTGATGCTAACGCATAAAAATTTAGTCAGCAATCTTTTTGAAGGACCTGATCTTTTAGGCGTAATTAACGAAGAGAGTGTAGTTTTATCAATTTTACCTTTAGCGCATGCATTTGGTTCAACATCTGCATTTCTCTCCATAATAAGATGCGGATCAAGTATATATTATCTGCAAAAACCTCCGTCACCTAAAATATTACTCGATGCAATGCAGATAGTTCAGCCAACAATTATGGGTGCTGTTCCTTTGGTATTCGAAAAAATATACCACAAGCAGGTTGTACCAACTATTGCCAGGAGCAAGGCTCTCCGCTTGTTATCAAAAACAGGATTGACTAAAAAAGTACTTTACAAAATAATTGGTAAAAAAGTGAAAAAGCTTCTTGGCGGCAGGTTGGAATGTGTTATTATAGGTGGCGCAAGTTTTTCGCCGGAAGTTGAAACATTCATGAAAGAAGGAGGCATTCCATATTGCTGTGGTTATGGATTAAGCGAATGTTCTCCGCTGGTTACTTTTTCATCGATGAAAACACAAAAGATGGGCTCAACCGGTCACGCAATTTCGGATGTCTCAATAAAAATAGTCAATCCTGATCCCAATAGCGGAATTGGTGAAATCTGCATAAAAGGTCCGAACGTAATGAAGGGTTATTATAAAGATGAAGAGCTTACACGAAAAAGTTTTACTAATGATGGCTGGTTCATTACCGGCGATCAAGGCTATCTTGATAAAGATGGTTTTATCTTTATTACCGGACGCTCAAAAAATGTTATAGTTGGTCCCTCCGGTGAAAATATTTATCCTGAAGTAATAGAATCAAAATTGGAAGAGTCAATCTTTGTGGAGGAAACAATTGTATATCAGGCAGATAAGCAGCTGATTGCCCGTGTGTATCCCAACTATAGTTATATTGACACCTTAAAAACAGCAAAGGATGATAGCAGTATTGCTTCCGATATTATTAATATCCTGGAAAATTTACGGAGCGAGGTAAATGCTAAACTTCCTAACTTTTCAAAAATTTCTAAAATAGTCGAACAAATTTCTCCGTTTATCAAAACGCCAACCAACAAAATTAAACGCGCAGAATATATTGAAGGGTACACCGAAAAAGCCTGACAGTTAGTTGATCGGGTTACGGACTTGAAATACGGTAATAAAAATAAATAAGAGAAAAATTATTAGTGTATGAAAATCTTTTATGAATTTGAACTTCCATATCCTTCGACAAATCTTATAATCCCAATTCTTAACTCTTCGTTCTATGTTCTACGTTAAACCATTTATTATTTGCTCTTGTTGTTGTTTTCCAGTTAAGAATAACAGGAGAATTATTTATTGTATGTAATCTTCAGTCGACTGATTAGTTTTTACTATTACTTTCGCATCCTTCTTAATTAGAAATTCACTTAAGCCAATTTCATTTGATGGGTTTCCCCAATCATATGTATAACCAAGACGCGTCCAGGGATATTTGTTTTTATTCTTTTGCGGATAGTAAGAGTAAATGATATTACCATTAAACCACGATATATAATCTGCGCTAACTGTTTCAGGAAAGAAGAGTCCACAGATGTTATCGTTTATTTCATTATCATAAGCCGGACGTAAAAGATCATCAGGATTCACCCACATCTCAACTATGTAAGCATTTCCGCTATTCATCGGCAGACCCAAAAGCTGTTCTGTTCTTAATGTTATTCTTTCTTTTGAAACCGGATTCTTTTTATACCAGTCTTTTAACTCTGGTGCAGCAGTAACCCATGTTTCACCCCACCAGGTAGAGATTGTATCATTTACAGGATAGCTTGAACTGTATTTTGTCCACGTAACAACAAGGACGTATCCTTTTGACCAATTCAGATAGTTATTCTCTGGTTTAATAGCAATAAGGTTGGAGTAAATCTCATTCTCTTCAGCAACCATTGCATCCCACATTGCAAGCTCATACATTTCTTCGGTAGAAGTTTCTACCGGTGTAACAGGATTGTCTTCGCTTTTGCAGCCATTGACAATAAAGAACATTGGTAAAATCAGAATTATGATTAAGCGTTTCATTTTAAGTATAGCGTTTCCTATTCCCTTGGTGAAGATCTTGAAATTATTTTTATT
>QZKB01000092.1 GCA_003599415.1 Ignavibacteriales bacterium
GAAAAAATTTCGGGAAAGTTTAGAAAAAATATTTTCATCGCTTTACAACAAAAAATATTTTTTAATCAATTAAAGCTGAACTAATGATAAAAATACATAGATTCGTTTTTAATCCTTTCGCAGAAAATACTTACATACTTTGGGATGATACTACTTTAGAGGCTGCTATAATTGATCCCGGTTGTTATGAGGAATTTGAAAAGAATCTGCTTAAGGATTTTGTTGCTTCAAATAAGCTTACTCCGAAATACCTTCTTAACACCCACTGCCACATAGATCATATTGTTGGTAATGCTTTCATTAAAAAAGAATTTATTGTTGAATTCATTGCAGGTGAAAAAGATGTTTTTCTGCTTGAGATTCAATTAGAACATGCGTACGAGTTTGGATTTGAGATGGAAGAATCTCCGCAGCCGGATTCATTCTTAAGTGAAGATAGAATTTTGCGATTAGGTGAGCAGGAGATTAAATCATTATTTACACCCGGGCATTCACCAGGTGAATTCTGTTTGTATTGTCCGGATGAAAACATTTGTATTACCGGAGATGTTTTATTTAATGAAGCTATTGGCAGAACGGACCTTTGGAGTGGAGATTACAAAAATCTGATTCAGTCTATTCAGGTAAAACTTTTTACGCTGCCTGATGAAACAAAAATTTATCCGGGGCACGGAGACGAAAGCTCCATTGGTTATGAGAAAATACACAATCCGTTTTTGTAATCAATGATGTTAGATTTATCAGTATTTCTCTTCCAAAATCATAAACGAACTAAATAACAAAACCATATAATATTTCACCTGTAAAAATATGAATGACAAATCAAGAGAATTAAACTCGACAATTAAACTAGTAAATGATAAGCTTCATTTTGTTGGAATTGTTGGTGATAATGTACCGGTTTCAATTGATTATATTCCACCTCTTGGTGATGATCTTGGATACACTTCACTTGAACTACTTCTTCTTAGCTTCTCATCCTGCCTTGGAAGTGCAATACTTACATTCTTACGCAAGATGAAAAAGACAATTACTAATTGTGAAATTAAAGCAAGCGGACAAAGAAGGGAAGAACACCCGACAGGTTTTAAAAGCATCCATCTTGAGATAATTATGGAATCACCGGATGTTACCGAGGATGACATGAAGAAAGTAGTGGATCTTGCCGAGGAAAAATATTGTCCTGTTTGGTCAATGATAAAAGGGAATACAAAAATAGAAACAACATTTACAATAAAGTAAATCTGATCCAGGACTCATTTTTGTAATCTTTTGATTTTTGTTTGATTGGCTGCAATCCATCAAAGATTGTTAATTGATTGCAGATCAAAGATGGATTGCAGCTATAATTCAATCCATCTTTATTTTTTGTTCCAACAGAATGCATTTAGTGAAAGAACATTTTTTCAGTAAAATCCTGTTTAAGTTCAGAATTAAATTTATAATACAATTTGAGATTCTTTGACCCATCACACTGAAAATACTCAAGTGTGAAAGGATAAAAACCTTTTTTCAGATCAAGCAGGGCAAACTGTTCCTTTGTCTTATGCTGTCCGTCAGTATTTATTATTTCTTTGCCGTTCAAATACAATTTACCTCCGTCGTCTGTAGCCAAAGCAAAGTAATATTGTCCGTCATTTTCAATAAATAAATATCCATCGTACTTCAATGCAAAATTGTTAAGGAGATCAGTTTTTTCAAGAGTAACTTTTTCTGCAATTGAAGTATTCTTTGGCGTAAGCCGGGAAAAATCCGGAAGCATTTTCCATTTACTTTCGTACAGTTTTAATTCTAATCCGGGTTTAAGGTTATTAATATTAATTTCTTTTAGCGGTTCAAATTTCTGCGGAGCAATTATTTCGGAAGAATTTAATTTTTCAATTTCATCAAGGAGATTACCCGCAAAATTAAACAGTCCTGCTTCTCTTATTGCTTCCTTCATAGGATTTGATTTGTATGGTTTTACAATCCATTCTTCTTCCCATTTATAAAGATCAACAGGTTTACCAGTCTTTAAGCTGTCGAAATATCTTTCCCATCTTACAAGATAATAATCCTTTATTAAACCGCTCCACAACTTTGCAGCATATTCGGAAAGATCCGGACCGCCCCAAACGGTTATTTGTCTTTTTGCATTTTCTTCGTAATAATTTTTTTCCTCTTCAGAGTTGCCCCACTGTCGTGCATAATCAATCCATCTGTTTAATGTTTTATCTTCCCTGAAAGAAAATAAATTATCAACATTTAAAATCATTTTCTTAGCTTCATCAAAAGCTTTATCTCTGTCATTAAACTTTTCGGCATCATGGAATTTGACTGTGGCTGCAAGAAGAAGATCGGCCTGCTTGCAGCACATATTTGCAACAATATCAATCAGATCGTTTTTATACAGCTGGTTACCGTATAATTCCTTTTGCCCAAGGAATGCTCTTACGGCATTAATTTGTTTTTCATCATCAGGAATTGATGCTACAACATTTCTCCACCCGGGTCTTAATCCAAATGAAAAAATGCTGTTGCCCAAGTTAAATGAAACGTAAAGTTTTTCCTTCAGCATTTTCCAAATGTCCAGGGATTCTTTGGAAGCAGAACCATAACGTGAAGCTAAAAAGGTTTTTAACCATTTATCAGGATCAATGGGATTTCTATTCCAGCTTGCATCTAAAAGCAGCTCATAAATAATTTCATTGTTCTCAATTCCTTCAGGTGATAATCCGAAACCGATAAGTTTTTCTTTTGCCGGATTATTTAATGTTACAGACGGATCTTCAGCACAGAATTTCAGATCGCCAAACATCCTGTTTGTACCGCCAAAGTCATGAATTATACTGTAAATCCATTGTTTACCGTAAAACGAATCATGTTTTTTCCATCCATGCCAGATGTCATTTGCCAAATCGAGTATTATCATTCTATCATCAGGAATTTTGCTAAGCAATGCCTTGGCAGATGGTTTATCCCAAAAGCCGTCATCAAAGAAAAACAGCCATCCCATCATTACCCAGGTACCATCAGGATCACCAGCCAGGATTGATTTATATACTGCTTCGCCAAAATCTGCAAGCTCTTTATATCTGCCTTCTTCGGTAACCGGTACCTTAAGTTCGTTAAAACTATCAGCAAGATAATATTTCACTTCACCAAATTCTTTTTTGTATTCATCAATAAACTTCTTACCTATTTCCGGAAAGTAAGGTGAGAGTGGATCGAGAATATATGTAGCGCATTTTTTCCCGAATCCTGTCCAGGGTTCCAGATTTATTACTTTAGCATCAGGCTTTGCAGCTTTAAATGTTTCCGGTACAAATCCGGAAAATGCCGGAACGATTGGAGTCATACCAAGTTCACGCATTCTGTCTAAGATTTTTTTCTGAAGTTGCTTATTGTCATCAATCCATTTTTGGGGAAGTGGGCCACCATGATTATTAATGTTACCCATTCTATGCCAAGGAAGAAAAGCCGGACCTGAAAAATGATCTTTCAACTGTTCATTTGTAATCCCATAGTAATTCCAGACCTTCTGCCATATTGCTTCCTGTCCTTTCATTGCAAGCGGCATATTAATTCCGTGTAAAGCCATCCAGTCTATTTCCTCTTCCCAACGTTCCCAGTTCCAGAATGCTGTTGTATAACCAAACGTACAAACATTATAATACATTCTGAAATGATTCGGACAAACTACTTTTCCGCTTTTATAATCGGGAAAAACTTCCGGGATAGAAATATTTTTTCCACTCCACGTTACCTGTGAATTACAGGCGCTTTTAAGGTAATCATAAAATCCTCTTGTAATTGCTACCGGTGAGTTTCCTTTAATTGTGACCCTACCGTTTTCAGCAAGGATCTCGTACGAATCATTTTCATCTCTGTTAAAATCATACTCAAGCTTAATGCTGTCTGCTCTTTCTCCAATTAACCTTTCAATTAATTTTTTTGCAGCTTCAGTTTTGTTGGTAACATTTTCTTCGGTTGATGATTGAATACTTCCGGTAAGTGATAACATCACAATTATCGTGACAAGAATTTCACAGAAATTGGTCGGCATTTAATTCTCCACATTAAAAAATATTTTGTTTGGGTGTAGAACTTACCAAAATAAAAATAAAAAAGCCGTAAGGAGGAAATCTTTTTGTTAAATTAATTGACATAGAAAAGGTCATTCTATATATTCCTATACAAATCTCAAGGAATTCATAGCTAAAGAAAAATATGAGCACAACAACAACTAAAAACATTTTCCGGAAGATCTATTACTGGGCAGGATTTATTATTCTTTATATCATTCTGTTTGAATTCTTAATTCCAAATTCAGCTTTTCCAAAACCATCTATCATCTTCGAGTCTGTGATTTCCCTGCAAGGTGATTATGATTTTCTATTCAACCTTTTTTATTCTTTAAGCGGAATATATCTTTCAATTATTATTTCCTTCCTGCTTCTCAGTTTTTCAAATAGTATCTGGATTTCATTCTTAGAGAGAAATTATGCGGTAACTAAATTTTTGAAAAGTTTTTTGTTTTTTCCCTTAATGGGATTGCTGCTCATTGTAGTATATAATTTCCCTGTATCCATCGTTTCGGAATATATTCTCTGGATTGTATTTTCACTTATAACGTTGCTGGGTTGTGTTGAAAATAAACTGACCAATGTAAAATCGGAATACATAGAATCTTTTCAATCTATTGCAATCCGGAATTCTAAAATGTTAACTTCAATCAAGTGGAAATTAATTCAGCCGGAAATTTTTAATTCTGTAAAAAGCCTTCATCTTTACCTCTGGAGCGCAGTAATCATTTTTGAATTTTTGAAAAACCATTTTGGAATCGGGCATATTTACAACATCGCTTTTCAATATAAGGATTATACCGGTATCATCGCACTTTCTTTTATAGTTATGGTTCTCATTTCTGCCGGTAATTTCATAATCGGATTAATAAAACAAAAATATTTTTTCTGGGAGCAGTAGGTGGATACGAAACAGATTATCTTAAAAGTAAAAAATATATCCAAAGATTATACGGATGAATTTGGTTATACAAATCATCTTCTTGAAGATATTAGTTTTGAAATATCAGGCAAACAATTTACGTCCATACTTGCTCCGATGAACGCAGGTAAGTCTTCACTGTTAAAAATAATTGCCGGGCTGCAAAAACAAACAAGAGGTGAGATTGGATTTAATAGTGGTAGTAATTGTAATTGCATTTTCATTCCTGCAAAACCGACTTCACTGCCATGGCTAAACGTAGAAAAAAATATTGAGCTATTGAATAAACCCGGAAGTGGCTTTAATGTTTCCAGGGATGATATTACCCGGGCTATTAAAATTGTGGGTTTGGCAGGATACGAGGATCATATTCCGAATAATAAAAGTTTAGGATTCCGGTTTAGAATTTCTTTAGCCCGTGCCTTAGCCGCTCAAGCTAAATTGATTTTGCTCGATGAACCTTTTAATCATTTTGAACAGACAACCAAAAAAGAAATTTATGAATTGTTAAGAGCAATTCACGTTGCTGAGGATACTTCATTTATCTTAGCAACTTCAAATATTTCTGAAGCTGTTTTTCTTTCGGATAATATTATTTTGCTTGAAAACAAACCATCACGGGTTTTAGATGATGTTAAAGTTGATTTACCTTTTAACAGGAATATTAAAATACTGACCGACGAATCATTTCAATTAATAAAAAAGAAAATAGAAAACACATTAAAATATAACCCCGATCATGCATTAGATTCATTTCTGTCGTAAATTAAATTATATAGCATTCAAGTTCAGTCATTTCTAAAGAGGGCAAATGAAAGATAAAATTGAACTACTGAAAAAAAAGAAAGCCGAAGCAAAATCTGGCGGAGGTGAAGATAAAATTGCATTGCAGCATTCCAAAGGCAAACTTACCGCACGGGAAAGAATAGAACTTCTTATTGATGAAGGTACCTTTGAAGAAGTTGATATGTTTGTAAAGCACCGTTCAAGAGAATTCGGTTTGGATAAACAACAGTTTCCTGGTGATGGTGTTGTTACCGGGTTTGCAAAAATAAATAATCGTCCTGTTGCAATTTACAGCCAGGATTTTACAGTCTTTGGCGGCTCATTATCTGAAGCGCATGCGGAGAAGATTTGTAAAATAATGGATATGGCAATGAAAGTTGGAATTCCCGTAATCGGGTTAAATGATTCAGGTGGTGCACGCATTCAGGAAGGAGTTGTTAGCCTTGGCGGTTACGCAGAAATATTTCTTCGTAATACACTTGCATCGGGAGTCATTCCGCAGATAAGCGCCATTCTTGGTCCTTGCGCCGGTGGGGCAGTTTATTCACCGGCAATTACAGATTTTATTTTTATGGTAAAGCATACAAGCCATATGTTTGTTACAGGGCCAAATGTGGTTAAGACAGTTACTCATGAAGAAGTAAGTTTTGAAGATCTTGGCGGTGCAGAAACTCATGCTGCCAAAAGCGGCGTTGCACATTTTGCGCTAGATAACGAGGTTGAAATATTTGAAGGAATACGAAACCTTATAGATTACCTGCCATTGAATTATAAGGATTCGGCGCCTGAGTATAAATTTGATTTTAATAGAGAACTCATTGAGCCAAAACTAAATGATATCGTTCCTGATAATCCTAACAAACCTTACAATATGAAAGACATTATTCATCTGCTGACAGATGAAGGCGAGTTTCTTGAGGTGCATAAGTACTTTGCCGAGAATTTAATTGTAGGATTTGGGAGAGTAGGTGGAATTTCAATCGGGATAGTTGCAAACCAGCCTCAGTTACTTGCCGGTGTACTTGATATTAATGCTTCAGTGAAAGGGGCAAGGTTTGTCCGGTTCTGTGATGCCTTTAATATTCCTCTTTTAGTCTTAGAGGACGTCCCCGGATTTTTACCCGGTACTGAACAGGAATGGAACGGTATTATACGTCATGGTTCTAAATTATTATTTGCGTTCTGCGAAGCTACCGTCCCAAAGGTAACCGTAATAATAAGGAAAGCCTATGGAGGAGCGTATGATGTAATGAACTCCAAGCACATCCGCGGAGATTTTAATTTTGCCTGGCCGTCTGCGGAAATTGCAGTCATGGGTCCTAAAGGTGCAGTTGAAATAATTTTTAAGAAAGAAATCTCTGAATCTTCTAACAGGGAAGAGGCTTTAAATCAGAAACTGGATGAGTACATCTACAAATTTGCTAACCCTTATGTGGCAGCAGAAAGAGGGTATATTGATGATGTAATTGAGCCGGCAGTGACCAAGTTAAAACTTATAAAAGCATTTCAACTTCTTAAAAATAAAGTGGACAAGAATCCAAAGAAGAAACATTGCAATATTCCTTTATAAGAATAATGTAACTGTTGAATTTATAAAGGAAAAAGTTTGAATTTGACTGATATTCAAGAAGATATTTTCCCTTGACATTAAGAGATTCAAGGGTTAATTTTCAACAAAAAATATTACGTTTTGAAAAATCAAAATCCGGACATTTAAGAAAGAGTTTACGTTCGCGATCTGTAAATAAATAGGAGTTTAAATGAGGAAAGTCATTCTACTGATTTCTCTGATGAGTATTAGTGTGTTCATTTCTTCTTGCAGTAGTTCAAATGTAAGCAATGAAGGAAAACAAAATCAGGAGACATCTCAAACCAAAGTTAAACCGTCTTTAATTGTTGCAGAAATGCTTGAAGAAGCCAGGCAGAATTACTTAAATGCCCTGGCAAACCAAACAACATCCGACACTTTTGCTACAATAACATATTTTGAACAAGCCCTCCATATCATCAACAACCTAAGTTACTATCCTGAGATTGATGAGAATGAAGCTTTTAATGAATTAGAAAAATCTATTACAGAAGATTATCAAAAGTTTGTTGATAGTATCAGTGAACTGCCTGAAGGCGTTTCCCTTGTAGCTTTGGAAGAATGGATGAAGAAAGTTCAGCCTGAAATTGAATTAATACCAAGTGAAGTTGTCAAACCAAAAGATGTTGTTATAGTTGCAGATTTCCCTATGGAAGTAAATTCGTATGTTGAAAAATATATTGAGATTTATTCAGGGAAGTGGAAACGGTTTATGGAATTGTGGCTTTCAAGATCCGGTAAGTATTTTCCGATGATGGTAAATATTTTCCAGGAAGAACAGGTCCCAACGCAATTAATCTTTTTATGTATGATTGAAAGCGGAGTTAATCCTATTGCCCGTTCGAAAGCAAAAGCTGTTGGTCTTTGGCAGTTTATTAAACCAACTGGAAATTCATATGGATTGAAAACTGATTTTTATTTTGATGAAAGAAGAGACCCGGAGAAAGCTACCCGTGCAGCTGCAAGACACTTAAAAGATTTACATACTTCACTTGGCGATTGGTATTTAGCTCTTGCGGCATATAATAGCGGTGAAGGAAGAGTGAGACGCGCAATGTACAGGTCTAATTCAAACAACTTCTGGGAAATAATGAAACACCTGCCGCGGGAAACTAAAGATTATGTACCACAGTATATAGCTGTTTCATTGATTGCAAGCAACCTTGAGAAGTACGGTATTACTAATGTGCTTTATGAAAAACCGATTGAATATGAAACGTATAATGTGAATGAAGCGATTGATCTTAGAGTTCTTGCAAACTGCGCCGGTGTTACACTTGAAGAATTAGAGGATTTAAATCCTGAATTAACAATGCAGAGCACACCACCAAATTACGCTAATGGTTATCCTCTTAAAATTCCAAAAGGTTCAACAGAAATCTTTGCATCTAATCTGAAGAATGTTCCTGACGAAGCTAAAGTACAGTTTACACTTCATTATGTTAGAAAGGGAGAAACGGTTTCCAAAGTTGCAAAGAAATACGGAATATCGTCTACTGAACTTGCAAGGGTAAACAATATTACTACTAAAACTAAACTTGTTAAAGGTGTAGCATTAAAGATTCCTGTTTCAGGAATTTCTGAAACGGACTTTGCACTTAACAATGATATTAAACCTGCAAATGAGGAAAAGAGTACAGAAGCACCTTATGCTATTCAGAATCAGACTGAAACTGATAACATTGAGGTTGCTGATAATAGTACTGATACAGAAAAAGAGAATACTGATGTAGTTATTAAACCTTCAAACCTTGCTCTTGTAAACTACACAGTAAAATCCAAAGATAACCTTTCTTCCATTGCACGGTTATTTGATGTAAGAGTTTCTGACCTTAGAAACTGGAACAACATTTCGTATACTGCTTCAATTAATGTTGGCCAGAGTTTGAATATTTATGTTCCAACAGATAAGGCTGAATACTATGCTAGTTTAGATAACCAGACTGCATCAGAAAAATCCTCTGTTCAGAATTCCTCACTTAAGAAAAGCGAAAGCTGGGTAACTCATAAAGTTAAAAGAGGAGAAACACTTTCGAGCATTGCTTCTAAATATGATGTTAGCATTGCCCAGTTGAAAAACTGGAATAGTCTAAGGAACAGTAAGATTCAGATAAATAAACGTCTTAAGATCTATACCGGCATTAACAGTCATTCAATCGCATCATCAAAGCAGAATTCGAATTATGAGAAAAGCGGTTTAACAAGATATAAAATTCGTAGAGGCGATACCATTGGTGAAATAGCCGAGAGGTTTGGAGTTACTGTCAATCAACTGAAAAAATGGAATGGATTACAGGATAACAAATTAATTGCCGGCAAAACCCTGCGCGTTCACGGTTCAGAAAATACTGTTGCTTTAGGAGATAATACATATAAAACACCTGGTACGTTAAATTCTTATACTGTTCAACCAGGTGATGTAATTGGTTCTATTGCTGAAAAATATAATGTTTCCGTAGCAAACCTGAAGAAATGGAATAAACTGAACAGCAATAAAATAATTGCTGGTAAGACACTTAAGATTTATTCCGATCAAAAAACAACTTCATCGGAAACAGTTGCATCAACTAATAAATCGACAACAAAATATTCCAATACATCCACATCGACCAAATCAAAAAATATTACGGCAAAAACGCATAAAGTAAAAAGAGGTGAATCCCTTTATACTATTGCAGGTAAGTATAATGTTGATGTTAAAGAATTAAAGACAAAAAACAGACTTAAAACTAATAAAATTATTATCGGGCAGATGCTTAGAATTCCTGATTAATTAGTTCTTTTAAATAATGTAAAAAAAGTCGCCGTTAGGGGTGTTGCGCATTTGCGTGACTGAGATTATACCCTTAAACCTGATCTGGATAATGCTAGCGTAGGGAAATGGAATAGAATAGTTAATTGTTCAAAGCCGTTTTCAAGACGGCTTTTTTTATTTCTAATTGGAGGTAAAATGAAACAGTTAATTGTTCTATTATTATTTTCTTCATGCGTTATTTTTGCGCAGGAAGAAGTTATTAAAGGTAAAATTTTAAATGCAGAGAATATGCAGCCTTTAATATCAGCTAATGTTTATCTTGAAAAAACAGGTATTGGCTCATCTACAAATCAACTCGGAGAATTTGAATTAACCTCAGTTATCTCAAACGATGATACCTTAGTTATAAGCTACATAGGATACCAGACTTTTAAAATCATACTTAAAGAATTTCTGAACCTTAAAGAAAAAGTTATCACACTTTCTCCGAAATTAATTCCTTCACAGACAATACTTGTTACAGGTTCTATTGGTACTAAAGGAATTACACCTATGTCATTTTCCAATGTAAACAGACAAGAGATTAATGCGGATTATAATGTACAGGATATTCCACAATTTCTTAGTTCGCTTCCATCAACAACATTTTATTCGGAATCCGGAAACAGTCTCGGTTATAATTATATCAGCATAAGAGGATTTGACCAGAGAAGAATTTCAGTAGCGATAAACGGCATTCCTCAAAACGAACCGGAAGATCATAACGTATACTGGCTTGATTTTCCTGATTTACTTGCAAGCACTGAAATGATACAGGTGCAAAGAGGTTCAGGCTCAGGTATGATTGGTTACCCGGCTGTTGGTGGTTCAATCAATTTAATTACATCTGGTTTTAGTAATGAAAAATCTTTGGATATATCTGCATCTCTGGGAAGTTTTAATACGAGAAAATACAGTGTCAATTTTTCAAGTGGACTCGTAAACAACAAATACTCTTTCTATGCTAAGCTATCTAAAATGTTAAGCAGCGGTTACAGAAATAAAAGCTGGATTGATTATAATGCCTTCCATCTCTCCGCAATTAGATTTGATGAAAATATTACAACTCAATTTAATGTGTATGGCGGTCCTGTTTCTGATGGCTTAGCTTACACAGGTTTACCAAAATTTGCTGTTAAGGATAAAGACCTCCGGAAGCAAAATTATTCCTATTGGGAAGCAGATGATAATCAAATCACTTATTCAACTGAAAGAAGACCGGATGAGATAGAAAATTTTTCACAGCCGCACTTTGAGCTTTTAAATGAATTCAATATTAATCCAGATATGACTTTTAACTCAGCATTATTTCTTATACTCGGAACAGGATTTTTTGATTATGATGGTTCATGGTCAATCTATTATGATGATTATTTTCGTTTAACAGATAATGGATATGACAGTACTAAAATTCCAACCAATGCTTTGATTCGTGCCCAGGTAGAGAACAGACAATTTGGCTGGATTCCAAGATTTAACTGGAAACATAAGAACGGTGAATTTATTACCGGCGCTGAAATAAGAATACATAAATCTTTACACTGGGGAGGCATTAACTATGCAAATAATCTTCCGGAAGGCATTACCAAAGAATACAGGTATTACCAATATAGAGGCGCTAAGGATATTTTTAATTTCTTCGTTCATGAATCTTATAACCTGACGAATCAAATCAACTTGCTTGGTGAAGTTCAGTTGGCTTATCATAATTACAGATTATATGAAGAAAAATATATGAATAATGATTTTAGCATTAACGAACTTTATGTCAATCCTAAGTTTGGTTTGAATTATAAATTAACTTCTCAATTGAACTTGTATACATCCTTCGCGAGAGTTACAAGAGAACCGCGACTAAAAGATTATTACGATGCGGCCGAATCAAGCGGCGGAGAAACACCGCAGTTTGAACGAAATGCAGATGGAAGTTATGACTTTACCAAACCGCTGGTTAAACCTGAAACGATGAATGATATTGAATTGGGCGCTTCATTTAGCAATAAAAACTTTGGTATTAGTTTGAATGGTTTTTATATGTTGTTTAATGACGAAATAGTTAAGCAAGGGCAGGTAGATAGATTTGGTCAACCGGTTACGGGAAATGCAGATGAAACGATTCATATGGGTGTTGAAGCATCTGTAAATTTTAAAATGAATGATATGTTTGAGTTAATAGTGAATGGTACTTACAGCAGGAATTATATAAGCAAGGGAAAAGTTTATATTGAATATAACAACGGCGCTGAAGATATTATTCACGCACTTGATTTGAGCAACAACAGGATTAGCGGTTTCCCGGATTTCCTTTCAAACCTAATAATGAAATTTAATTATGATGGATTCCATACAAGTTTTACTGCGCGGTATGTAGGCAAGTTCTATTCAGATAACTACGATGATAAATTAGGTGAGTATTTACAATTGTATCCAGGTTTTGCTGATTATTCCGATAACGTAAACGAAAGTTATTTTACTGCAGATTTATATCTTAGCTATGAAACCAAAATTTCCGCATATTTCAATTCGGTAAAAGCATTTGCACAGGTAAATAATATTTTTGATAATCTTTACTCTGCCAATGCTATCGGGAAAGAATTCTTTCCTGCCGCCGAAAGAAATTTTTTATTTGGAATTCAATTAGGACTTTAATGAAGAAATGCATCATCCTGGCTAATGGTACTCCGCCGGATAAGAAATTAATATCTTTTTTGGCAAGAAAAAAATATAATGATATTATCTGTGCAGATGGCGGTGCTAACTCTGCACGAAAGCTTGGAATAATTCCAAACTATATCATCGGGGATTTTGATTCCATAACAGAAACCAACCTGAATTACTTTTCAGATAAGTCAGAAGTTATAAGAATCAAAAGACAGAATGATACTGATGTGGAGAAAGCAATCAAATTAGCAATAAAGAAAGGTTACAAAGATTGTCTTCTGCTTGGCGCAATTGGAAACAGGTTAGATCATTCTATCTGCAACCTTAGCATCATTCTTAAGTTTGCAGAAAAAATCAGAATAAGAATTATATATGAAAAATCAATGCTTTCTGTTGAAAGCGGAGAAATCAATCTGACAACTAAACCGGGAGAAGTGATTTCACTTTTCGCATTTGATTCAAGGACGAAGATATTCTCCAAAGGATTAAGATATGAACTGAGAAATACATCTCTACCGTTTGGCAGTAAAGAAGGGGAAAGCAATAACTCGAAAGGAAAATCAGTTTCACTTAAAATTAAAAACGGAAAAATCTTTTTAATAAGATTATTTGATATAGCGAAGAATAATGGTTTCATTTAGCAATCTTGACCTGTTAATTATTTTTGGATTCTTTGCAATCGTTCTTTTGATTGGATTTCTTTCCGGTAAAAAGAAAGAACAGAATGCCGAAGAATATTTATTATCCGGAAGAAGAGTAGGATTTTTTCTCTTTGTACTTACAACTGTTTCTACATGGTACGGCGGAATTCTTGGAGTAGGAGAATTCACCTACCGGTATGGAATACTGAATTGGGTTACACAAGGTTTACCTTATTATATCTTTGCTTTTTTATTTGCACTTTTCTTTGCAAAGAAAATCAGAAACGCTTCACTTATAACAATTCCTGATAAACTTCACCGGGTGTATGGAAAAAAAGTCGGAATCGTTAGTTCAATCTTAATTTTCATTTTAGTTTCACCGGCACCTTACCTGTTAATGTTTGCGAATCTGCTTTCGATTATTTTTAATATTAATTTGCTTTCGGCGTTAATCATAAGCTTTATTCTTTCAGCATCGTATTTATATTTTGCCGGCTATAAAGGAGATATTTTAACTGATGCGTTTGAGTTCTTTGTAATGTTCGGTGGATTCATTGTAATTGTCTTTATTACCTTTTCTCAATTCGGTGGTTTTGATTTCCTTAAAACAAATTTGCCTTCCGAACATCTCACTCCATTAGGTGGTTCATCGGTTTCATATGTTGTTGTTTGGTTTTTAATAGCAATATGGACGTTCATCGATCCGGGTTTTCATCAGAGATGTTACTCGGCAATGAATGGTAATGTTGCAGTAAAGGGAATTTTAATTTCAATTATATTATGGGCATTCTTCGATTTTCTAACAACCTCCACAGGATTATATTCTAAAGCAATACTACCGGATTTAGAGAATCCCTCTTTGGCTTTCCCAATGCTTGCAGAGAAAATATTAGGTCCCGGACTGAAAGGAATTTTTTATGCAGGTATGCTTGCTACAGTCCTTTCTACGTTAAATAGTTTTATATTTTTAAGTGCTACTACCTTTGGAAACGATTTTCTAAACAGGATTAAAGTAAAACCTTCGACATCAAAATTAAAAAGTTACACGCAAATAGGGCTAACAGTCACAGGAATAATTTCAATCATATTTGCTTTTTTACTACCATCTGTAATTGAATTGTGGTATACGATAGGAACGATTTGTATTCCCGGTTTAATTCTGCCTGTAATCGGTTCATACTATTCAAGGATAAAGATTTCTGATAAATTAACTCTGCTTGAAATTATTTCAGGATTTTTATTCAGCGGGATATTTTATTTTATTAAAACATTCAACCAGGATATAGCGCTTTTCCAGATAATAGAACCAATGCTGGTAGGATTAGCTATTTCTATTCTTGTCCATCTTTATGGTTTAATGTCCAAAGCGAAATAATTTTTGGAATTCATTATCTTTAAATCAACAATTTGGTTGCCTTATGAGTCAATCGATAATGATTCCCACCGAAATTATTCAGAAAAGAATATTGATCCTTAGAGAGCAGAATTAATGCTTGATAAAGACCTTGCAGATTTGTACGGAGTTGAGACCAAGATTCTTAATAAAGCAGTTAAAAGGAATCTCGACCGCTTTCCTGAAGATTTTATGTTTCAGTTAAACAGCCAGGAATTTATGAACTTGAAGTTCCATTTTGGAACTTCAAATTGGGGTGGAACGAGGAAGCTACCTTATGCTTTTACGGAACAGGGAATAGCTATGCTTTCTTCAGTTTTAAGAAGTGAAAGAGCGGTTCAGGTAAATATTGAGATTATGAGAATATTTGTTAAGCTAAGGGAATTCTCAATTTCAAATAAAGAGTTAGCAGCAAGAATGAAAATGCTTGAATCAAAATTTGAAAAACATGATAAAAAAATCATTTCTATCTTTGAAGCAATAAATTATTTGCTCCTTCCTGAAGAAAAACCAAGGAAGCAGATTGGGTTTACAATAAAAGAAAAAAAAGCTAAATATGGTTTGAAAAAAGCAGGCAGATGATTTGCCTGCTTTTATATTTTAGAAATTTTATGGAAGTAGAACTGCTACGGCAATAACGGTTGTCCATAAACCGGTTTTTTCACCTTCTGCAGATTGGGTTATGTTAAATGTACGAACTATTTTACCGGACATCTTGAAAACATCTTCTTTATCATCCCATCCGATATTGGGATCGAATTCAATTCCGAGTGTTGTGGCAAGCATAGTTGCGGCAAGGTCTTCAGCATAATCACCGGCAACTTTTTCAGTTTCCCCAAACGGGTGATGTTCTGACAGATAACCGTATTGAGTAGCATCTGCCGGTATAGCAACACCAATGGATGAAGCTACTAACCTGTTTGGTTCGTTTGTGGAATTTCTTGCCATCACGCAGAATGTAATTTGTCCGGCTTGTAACTCTTTTAAGCCTTCCTCTTTGGAAATTCTTTTGCAACCAGCAGGATAAATACTGCTAACACTAACTAAGTTGCACTTTTCAATTCCGGCGCTTCTAAGAGCAAGCTCAAAAGATTGAAGATAATCTTTATGGCGGCCTACCCCTTTTGTAAAGAATATTCTTGATGGTACATACAATTTATCATCTCCGT
>QZKB01000100.1 GCA_003599415.1 Ignavibacteriales bacterium
GCCTTACCGGCAGGAATTTGAAGTTTAATAAATCCAGCTATTTTTTTTGCCATAATTTAACCTATTCTTATAAATTTCAATTTATTTTTCTAATTCTGCTTGTACAAAGTCGATTTCAACCGGTGTTTTTCTACCAAAGATTGAAACCATCACTTTAATTTTCATTTTTTCTTCGTTTACTTCCTGAATGTAACCGGAGAAATTATTAAACGGACCATCGATAATTTTAACGAAATCACCAACTCTGAAAATTGTTTCCATTCTTTCGTTTGACTGATCCTGAGTAATTCTGCCCACAATTCTTTTAACTTCTTCAGGCTGAAGCGGGTTAGGGCTTTTACCAGTACCTAAAAATCCCATTACTGATGGAGTATTCAGGATAAAATCTTTTACCTGATTATCAAGGTCTGCTTGTACCAAAATATAGCCGGGAAAGAAATTTTTGTTTTTTGTTTTTTTCTTTCCATCCTTTACCTCAAATACTTTTTCAGTTGGGACTAACACATCAGTAATTTTAGCTTTTAACTGTGCATTATCCTTCAACTCAGTATCAAGTAAAGCTTTAACTTTATTTTCGTGACCCGAGTATGTTCTTACTACATACCACCTTGATTCCATTATTCGCCTTAAAAAATGCCCTTAAATATTTGAGTAATAGCCATATCAATCAGATAAGTAAATGCAGCTATTATCAGACAAACTACAATTACAATTTGAGTAGATTCTTTTAACTCTTCTCTTGTTGGCCAGGTAACTTTCTTCATTTCCTTGACCACGTCATTAAAGAAATTTACAATTTTTTCTTTCATAGTATTACTTTCTTTGCACGAGAGGAGGGACTCGAACCCCCAACCTGCGGTTTTGGAGACCGCTGCTCTGCCAATTGAGCCACTCTCGTACTAAAACTTATTTTGTTTCTTTGTGAACTGTATGCTTTTTATCCCATCTGCAGTATTTTTTAAATTCAACTCTTCCGGGATGAAGACGTTTATTTTTTGTTGTGGAATAGTTTCTTCTCTTGCACTCAGTGCATTCTAAAGTTATTATTTCTCTCATATATTAAACCATTTTATTTGAGCTGACGACCGGGATTGAACCGGTGACCTCATCCTTACCAAGGATGTGCTCTACCAACTGAGCTACGTCAGCATTAGTTATTATTTTGAACCGGTGACATTCCCGCCTTACGGGATGCTCAACAAATCGAATTACGTCAGCAATGTTAAGTAGAGCGGGAGACGGGACTCGAACCCGCGACCAACAGCTTGGAAGGCTGTGACTCTACCAACTGAGTTACTCCCGCATAGGAAATTCTTAACTTTTAATAAAGAATTTCCACACAATGTAAAGAGCACTTAATTAGTGGGCGGCGAGGGATTCGAACCCCCAAAGGCGCTTGCCAACGGATTTACAGTCCGCCCCGGCTCTCCAACTCCGGCGTCCGCCCGTAGTTTTACCTGAAAAATGAACTCCAAATATATTTTTTATATTTTTAAAATGCAAGATTTGTACTAAATAAATTCATCTTAAAAACCCCAGAAAAAACTTATCAAAAATTCAATGATTCCACAATTCCCTGTCCAGACTCCTGTATTGAACCGCTTCACTTATATGATTTACCTGGATATTATGGCAAAGATCTAAATCAGCAATCGTTCTGCTAACTTTCAATATCCTGTCATATGCTCTGGCAGATAAGCCGAGCTTTGACATTGCTAACTTTAATATTTCCATTCCAGCAGTATCAAGGGAACAAAAATATTTTATTTCCTTTGTACCCATCCCGGAGTTGTTATAAATGTGCTTAAATTCAGAAAACCTTTTTATCTGGACTTCTCTTGCTTTCATAACTCTTGCCCTAACTGTGCTGGAGGGTTCACTTACAACAGTCGAAGATAGTTCTCTATATTTTACTGCAGGGACTTCAATATGAATATCAATTCTGTCTAAAAGCGGACCGGAAATTTTAGCCATATATTTTTGTATTTGAGGAGTTGAACAAGTACACTGCTTTGTGGGATCAGAATAAAATCCGCAAGGACAAGGATTCATAGCAGCAGCTAACATGAAATTAGCCGGGAATTCGAGTGACATTTTTGAACGACTTACCGTAACTTTTCCATCTTCCAACGGTTGACGCAATACTTCCAATACATTTTTTTTAAATTCCGGTAATTCATCCAAAAATAATACCCCATGGTGAGCAAAAGAAACTTCTCCGGGACGAGGGAATGAACCGCCTCCTACCAAGGCAGCATCTGAAACTGTATGATGAGGGCTTCTAAAAGGCCTTTCTGTAATTAAAGCTTTTTCCCTTGGAAGAATGCCCGCAATAGAATGAATTTTTGTGGTTTCAAGGGCTTCATCTAAAGTTAAAGGAGGTAAAATTGTAGGCATTCTTCTGGCAAGCATAGTTTTCCCGGATCCCGGAGGACCTATCATTAAAATATTATGACCACCGGCAGCAGCAATTTCAAGCGCCCGCTTCACATTTTCCTGCCCTTTAACATCTGAAAAATCAACATGATATTTGTTTACAGAAGAAAAGAGTTCATCTTTATCGACTTTAACCGGCGTTGCGGGACTTTCTCCAGTAAGAATGAGACACAATTCTTTAAATGAACTGATTCCAATAACCTCAATACCATCCACAATAGCTGCTTCTTCAGAACACTCTTCAGGCAAAACAATTCTTTTAATTCCTTTCTTTTTTGCTTCTGCCGCAATTGGTAAAGCACCTTTAATTGATCTTATTGAACCATCAAGCGATAATTCACCCAGGAAAATTGTATCCTCAAACCATGGAGAATTATTTAATTGCTCACTTGAAGTCATAATACCAAGAGCGATTGCAAGATCAAAAGAACTACCTTCTTTTTTAACATCTGCAGGGGCCAGGTTTATTGTAAATTTTTTATTTGGAAATGGAAAATCGCTGTTTTTAATTGCTGCAGTAACTCTTTCACGACTTTCTTTTACGGCATTATCAGGTAAGCCAACAATTATAAATCCGGGTAGGTTTTTCTCACAATGTGTTTCTACTTCAACAAGAAATGCATCAATTCCATAAGTAGCACTGGAGTAAATTTTTGAAAGCATTTATTCATCTCTATTGATTTTCAATCATCATAAAAATGAGAGAATGACCATCGAGTTAATGCTATTTGAAACTCCTTATAAAATCGAGTCTATCCTGTAACTGATTTATTGGTTTTAAAAGTTTATCCTTCCCAAAAATAGCATCTTCCCTGTTCGTAAATATTAATTCATAATCCTTACTCATTACTATAGCCTCTTCAGGACAAACTTCTTCGCAAAATCCGCAGAAGATACACCGAAGCATATTTATTTCAAATTTGATTGGAAATCTTTCTTTCTCCAATTCAGTTTCCGACGCTTGAACTTCAATGGCAAGTGACGGACAAACTCTTGAGCATAATCCACATGCTACACAGCGTTCTATTCCATTTTCTTCCTGAACCAAAACCGGACGGCCTCTATATGATGCGGGTGGAATAAACTTTTCCTCAGGGTACTCCATTGTAACTTTGGGGCGAATAATATTTTTAAAGGTAAGTACCAGCCCTTTAATAATTTCCGTAATGTAAAGGCTCTCCCAAAAACTCAAATCTTTTTTTCTTTTTTTCTCAGGCATATCTCGTCTTCGTTCGATATTTGCAAAATGAATTCAATTATTAAAACGATTTATAATTTGAATATCATGATCAGGGCAGCGACCCAGATAATATTCAAAAGAGAAAGAGGGAACATAACTTTCCATCCAATATTCATAAGCTGATCATATCTGAAACGCGGAATACTCCAGCGGATCCATATGAAAAAGAATAACAATGCAGCCATTTTAATTAAAAAGCTTGCGATTTGTATTAATACAACTAACGTAGATGATAAACCAAATTTATCTATATATGGGAATTGCCATCCGCCAAGGTACAAGGTTACAATCATTGCAGAAGCAATTATCATATTTGCATACTCTGCTAAAAAGAAAGCTGCGAACTTCATACTGCTGTATTCTGTATGATAACCTCCAACAAGTTCAGGTTCAGCTTCCGGTAAATCAAACGGCAGCCTGTTGGTTTCTGCAAATGCCGAAACTACAAATGTTATAAAACCAATTGGTTGAACAATGGCATTCCACATCCAGCCATACTGAGATTCAACTATTGCAATAGGTCTCAAGGATTCAGATAATAAAAGAACGCCGGCAATAGAAAAACCCATTGACACTTCATATGAAATCATTTGGGCAGATGAACGAATACCACCAATAAGCGAATATTTACTTCCGGATGACCAACCCGCAAATGTAATTCCATACACACTTAATGAGGTTAATGCAAGAACAAACAATACACCAATGTTAACATCTGCTAATACAAGCTGAATTTTTTCACCGAACAAGGTTACATCTGGCCCCAGCGGGATTACTGCATAAGTTGAGAAGGCTACAAATAAAGCAATGAAGGGTGCGAGAGTATGAATAAATTTTGTTGATGCAACCGGTACAATATCTTCCTTTAGAAGAAGTTTGAAAACGTCTGCAAAAGGCTGAAGTAAACCATACCAGCCGACTCTGTTTGGTCCTCTTCTATTCTGAATCCAAGCAGAAATCTTTCTTTCAAAATAGACAAGATAGGATACAGTAAGTAACAATATTGTAACAACAATAAGAATCTTTACAACAGAAATGAGAATAATATTCATAATATTCATTTCAACTCCGCTCAGACCAATTCAGATTTCAATTTAAGCTGAACACCTTTTTCAGCAATATCAGCATAGGCTAATCCGTTAAAAACTTCAACATTATTGGTAATATCAAGAAATACTTCCTCGGCTGTTTCATATTTCGCTTTTAATCCCATCACCGCGGCAATAGTCTGAATTATTTTCCATGATGGTCGTGCATCAATTTTAATGTTACGGTTCCACCTGTCAAATTCAGTCCCGAATTTATCCAACCTGCTCATACTTAATCCATCCATACTTCTATCAATTTCAATAGTTGAAACGGCCGGTTTAATACGCTGAATGATACCCTGGAAATTAACAAATGTACCATTCTTCTCTGCATATGCAGAAACCGGAAAGACAATATCAGCAAGTGCAGTTGTTCTGTTAAAGTTAGTTGAATGAATTATAAGCAAATCAAGTTTGGAAAGAATTTTTTCAATCTCAGCATTAACAGAAACAATATCATCTTCAAGACAATAGAGGACTTTAATTCTTCCGGCGCTAATTGCCTGAAAGATTTTGTTATTACCAATATCATTCGTAATCGCTTTTAATCCCAGCAACTCGGCACCAAGTGAATTTGGCGCTTTATCTTCGCGTATCAATATATCATCTGCATTGCCCGGTACAATATGTTTTATAAAATCAATCACTTTTGAATTAAATATTGTTTTGGCAAATTTAACCATCAGGTAGTTATCTTCAACGGTAGCAAACGGAGAACCCAGAAAAGCAACTTCAGTTGATTTAAAAGATCTTAATTGTCTGACTGTTTCGGCAATTGCTTCGTCATATCCAACTTTAATAAGCTTACCTTCTTTTTTCAGATGCGGACCATCTACTCTGTCAGCAGAGTTTACAAATTTAAAAGTGTTTAACCTGCCATTGTCGCACATCCAGTAACTATTCACGTCTTCATTTAAACGTGGTGTTAGTCTTAGAATAGTATTATTCCTTACCCATATTTCAATATTACAACCACGTGAGCATCCAATGCATACAGAATCAGTTCGGGACATATCCCATACTCTTGATTGAAATCTGAAATCTCTGTTTGTTAAAGCACCAACCGGACAAATATCCGTTACATTTAATGAATAAGGATTATCAAATTTTTGTCCGGGATTTGTAACAATTGTAACTCTGTCTCCCCTGTTAACAAATGTAAGCTGGTTGTGTTTTGCTATTTCATCAGAGAATCTTATGCACCGTGAACAGGAGATACATCTTTCAGCATCAAACATTACAAAAGGACCAAGTTCAACTCTCTTATCCTTATGAAATTTTTCTTCAATAAACCTGCTTTCACCTTTGCTGTGGGCATATGCATAATCCTGTAATTTACACTCACCTGCTTCATCACATATCGGACAATCAAGCGGATGATTGATAAGAAAGAATTCCATTACAGCATTTCTGGCTGCAACTGCTTTATCGCTTTCGGAATTAACAATCATTCCATCTGCCGCTAAAGTTGAACAGGCAATAGCAAGTTTCGGCATTTTTTCTATTTCAACAAGACACATCCTGCAATTACCTGAGACAGACAAAGCCGGGTGCCAGCAGAAATGCGGAATATCAATTCCATTATCTGCTGCAACTTCAATTATTGTCTGACCGGATTTAAATTCAATCTCTTTGTTGTTGATAGTTAATTTACCCATGTAAAACCTTACATCTCCGCTTCGATATAAAATAAGTTTATGCTGCCGTTTTTACCAAAGATTTTTTTGAACCAAGGAGAATTCTGCTTAATGAATTTTCATCAAGTAATTCATTTGCTTCTTCAATTACATCCTCGGCCGTTACTTCATCAATTTCCTTTATAGTTTCTTCAACCGGTTTAATGCGGTTATAATATATTTCAGTCTGTGCCATCCTGAACATCCTGTTGGTTGTACTTTCAAGACTGAGGATTATATTTCCTTTCAAATACTCTTTTGCCCTGTTAAGTTCCTTAAGAGAAACTTTCTTTTCTTTTATATTCCTGAATTCGCCAAGCACAAGGTTTAACGAGCGTTCGAAATATTTATCATTTGTAGAAAAATAAACTCCAAATGAAGAAGTATCCAAAAACGAATTTAAGAACGTATTTATCTGGTAACAAATTCCATTTTTTTCTCTCACAATCTGAAAAAGTCTTGAACTGCTCCCTTCACCAAGTATATGAGAAATTACATTTATAAGTGCGCGCTTTTTACTGTTATAACCAACAGTAGATTTACCTATAATAGCGTGTATCTGCTGAATCTCTTTATCAACAGAAAGGTTACTTGCTTTTTTAGAATTCGTATGCGGGCGGTCAGTTGTTTTATTTCCTAAATCTTTTGTAACTAAATCCTTGGTTAACTTTACGATGTGCTCATGTGTAACATCACCCGAAGCAGCAATAGTAAGATTATTATTGCCGTATCTCTGGCTAATGAAATTGAATAAATCAAGGTTGGAAAATCTTTTCAGATTTTCTTCAGTACCAATTACCGGCAGACCAAGTGGGTTACCATTGTAAATGAGCTCTTCAAATTTGTCAAAGATTAATTCTTCGGGATTATCTTCAATATCATTAAGCTCGTCTATAACTACACCGGCTTCTTTTTTAATATCGCTTTCTTTGAATGCCGGATTCTGAACCATATCCGCAAGTACATCAAACGTCCTGTTAATATGTTTCGCTAATCCTCTTCCGTAGTAGCAGGTATGTTCTTTAGAAGTAAATGCGTTCAACCAACCACCATATGATTCAACATCATCTGATATTTTTTTTGCAGAACGGTTCTTAGTTCCTTTAAACAACATATGTTCTATGAAATGGGTAATGCCATTGTTTTCCGGTGTCTCGTCCCTTGATCCAACGTCAAACCAAAAACCAAGTGAAAATGATTTTACATACGGAATAGTTTCCGTTAAAATTTTAATACCGCTTGGGAGAATTGTTTTATTAAACTGACTCAAATTCTGTTCTTTCAATAATGATTAGCAAACTATTTTTCTGAACTAAATATAGAGAATCGAGAGAATATTGACAATTGAGGATTTAAGGACAAGTAGGTTACAAAGTTAAAAGTTGTAAAGTTGAAAGGTTAAATGGATATAAGAATTTACAGAACAAAATTGTAAGATTGCAAGAATGAAAGGCTGCAAGGATGCAAAGAGTTATTGAATGCAAGAACGCAAGAGTGAAAAACTGCAAGGATGCAAGAGTGAAAAAATGCAAGAATGCAAGAGTGAAAAAATGCAAGAATGCAAGAATCAAGGGTACAGAGACAGATTACAATTAAAAATTTAATCTGAAAATTTCCACATTGAATATTAGTGTGCCATCATAAACGTCATGATATCTGGTGTAGTATTTGTTAGTTTGGATTGGTGAAGGTGCTTGAGTAGTTGAATAATTTGGTTTTGTAATAATCAAGTTAATACACAAGACTTCAACTGGTATGCGACACCCTGGAAGTGGAAAAGAAAACCACCATCAGATTGAGACCTCTGAAAAATTTCAAATGTTATTCCCGTGCAAACAGGAATCTTAAGAAACTTTTTATGGAATCCCACCTGCCTGCAGCAGGCAGACTTTTATAAGAATGATAGATGATAAACAAATAATTTTTCAGAAGCTTCAGATAAAGTATTCACCGATAGAAACATGGTTCCAACACCTGCTACAGCATAACAAAACCAGCACCAATCATTCCCCAACTAATTTATAATTACCAATATTAGTTTCATTTATTTTCTTCTTCTCCAATATCTAAATGAAATTTATGAAGGAACCGGTGAAAAATTGGGGCGAAGATAACTCCAACTGCTACAAGCAAAACTAATCCGGAAAAGAGAGCATAGAAAGAAGCAAACAACTTTCCTGCATTCGTTTGTACGGCATTAACAGGACCCATTCCACCAAGTATCATAGAAGCATTTAATAAAGAATCAAGCAAGCTTAATCCTTCAAAAAAATGGTAACCAAGTATACCGATTAAAAGTGAAGTGAATATCAGGCTGCTTGCAAGAAGAAAAAATAAAAATATGCGTTTATAAAATTGTTCGCTTGGGATTAATGGTTTGCTGCGATGTTCAAACATTTTTACTCCAGTATTTAAAATCTTAATCTGAAAACCTCAAACTGATAAAGCATTGAGCTGTTGTAAATATCTCTATAGGAAATTCCTTTTGAGTTAAAGCTGGAATATTTTTGAGGCTGATAGCTTGGCAAAACAGGTTTTGGATTAATTAAATTCACATAAACAACTTCACATAAAATTGGTAAACTAACTATTGCAGTTGATTGCCACCCATTCAGATCTTTTTCTCCGTTAAATTCAATTATGACAGTCCCAATTCCTGCACCAATAATTCCTGATGTAAGTATTCCCCAAAAAGAAGTCAGAGGATTAAAATCATCTGCCAGCATATAAACACACGTGGATGTACCAAGAACATACGATAAGTAAAGGCTCAAATAATCATATTCACCTACTTTACCTGACCAGCCCTTCAGTCCAATATAAATTACTGAAGGGAAAGAAAACATTGCACCCATAAACGGTGATAAAAAAGTTTCTAATAAAATTGTTTTAACATCTGCATTATACATTGTCAAAGAAGTATCATGGAAGGTGGTTTTACTTGTATCAGCAAAAGCAATATTCGCAAACCCTTTCGGAGTGAATTTATTCTCAAATATATTTTCTTGTGAGAACACAATCCGGCACAATAAAACTGTAAGAAGTAACATCTGTAATTTCATTTCAGAATCTTAATCTTAAAACTTCACACTTAAATAGCATTGTGCTGTTGTAGATATCTTTGTAAGAATATCTTTGAAATGAATTTACTACAGAACTTGATTTTGGCGGAACATAATTGGTTTTGGCGGAGATTATTAAATTCGTAAACAGAACCTCAAAAATTACAGGTAAAGATAATAACGCAATGCCATCGTCTGCCCCAAAGTTTCTATGCTTATCAAGCATAAGATATCCTATAGCTGCTCCTGCACCTGCAAATCCAAATCCTAATGTAGCCCAGAATGACAAACCAGAATTTTGTTCTTCGGTTAATAAAAATACAGAGAGTGAACTTCCAATAACATATCCCAGATACATATAGGGAATTGCTTCATAAACTCCTACTATTGTAAAAGGTACAGCGCAAGCCACTCCTGTTACGGGAGCTAAAAGTAGCTCGCCAATTATTGATCCGAATGACGGACCTGTTATTCTACCTGAATCTGATTTTTCAGTATCATACAAATCGTAAACCACTTTATTATTAGCAAACGAATGATCAAGTCTTAAATATTTTGAAGTATCCTGTGCAGAACAAATTGTAGTAAAGAGAAGTATTGCAATAATTAAAAATCTCAAAATCCCACCTGCCTTAAAGATTCTACCGCAAATGCAGATCTGCGGCAGAATTAAGTAAAAATTATTTTACACGGAAATTCTAAGCTGCTTCCTTTTTAGAAATTTGCTGAAACGAAAAGTTCTCAATTCGAACAGTACTTTTAGCATGTTCAATTGTAAGGCTAACCAGATTCCCATTTTTATCAATATCAATTATAGAATTATTGTCCAGATCCCTGGTTTCTGCTACCTCATTCTCATTAAAAGCGATATAAATAGTATCTGTATCCTGGAAATATTTTATCTGCATATTTAATCCTCCTTAAAAGTACGATCAAAGAAAACATTATGAATAGTTTCTTTATCTTCCAGTAAGATAACTCTTAAAAATTTATTACCTGCCTCATTAATTTTTGCCCAATATCTATACCTGCCATCTGGTTACTGTTCAACTTTGCATGGATTATTAATCACAAATTCTATCCATTCAAGTTTTATTTCCTTTCTATCTTTTCGGTTATGAATAAAAGTAAAGTAATTAGTGTACTTCATTCTACAAAACTTAAATCCTATTTTATTACACCGGCAAATTTTTCTTTATACTGAAGAAGAAAACTCTCAATGTTTTTATATGCTTTGCTTAAAATCTGCTCGTTCGGCAAAAATACAACACGGAAATGTTTTGTGCCCGGGTATTGTCCGAAGCCTGTTCCATGAACACAAACAACGCCAGTCTCTTTCATAAGTTCAGTTACAAAGTGAACATCAGTCTGCTCAAGATCGATTTTGGGAAATGCATAGAATGCCCCTTCCGGTTTAACACAGCTGATTCCCGGAATTGCATTTAACATCTCAACAGTCATATCTCTTCTTCTTGTTAATTTTTCCAAAGCAATTTTAAGATGAGTATGATCGCCTTCCAATGCTGGTTTTATTGCCCATTGTTCAGGGTGATTTGCAGAAAGACGTGCACGGAGAAGTTTATTCATTGCTTCAATATAATTTTTCATAACTTCCATTCTTCCGCTTACAATTCCCCAGCCAATTCTGAATCCCGGCACCATATAATTTTTAGATAAGCCGCCGAATGTTATACACGAAACATCTTTGCTTAAAGATGCAAGTGAAGTATGCTTTAAACCATCAAATAAAAGCTTGTCATAAATTTCATCCGCAAAAATTACAAGGTTATATTCCAAAGCTAATTCAACAATCTGGTGAAGCACTTCTGTTTTATACAATGCTCCTGTTGGATTGTTAGGGTTGATTAATATTATCGCTTTGGTCTTATCGTTTATTTTACTTTTAATGTCCTCAATATTCGGCTGCCAGTTATTGCTTTCATCAAGATAATATGGATTTTCTATATTTCTTAACTTGGCGGTAATTGCCGGATAAAGCGAATAACCCGGAGTAGGAGTAAGAACATTTTCGCCTTCGTTTACGAGAGCTGTTAAAGCAATATCAATTGCTTCACTTGCTCCGGTAGTTACGAAAATATCGAGAACATTGTCTATACCTTTTCTTGAAGCTTCTTTTTCAATAGCCTGAACTGCTTCTTTAATTCCAGATGAAGGAGCATAACCGTTAAGGTTTTTTAACATCGCATTGTATGTGGCATCAACAATATGTTTTGGCGGTTCAAAATCGAAAAGGTTGGGATCACCGATATTTAAGTACAACATTTCTTTTCCGGTTGCAGCAACCTGGTTTGCAATAACAACAATATCTCTTATTGCGTACCTTACATTTTCACAACGTTCAGCAGGAACAATTTCTTTGAAAGACATTTTTTACTCCAATATTTTCATTTAATAACTGGACAAAATTAACTTTTTAATTTGCCACTATCAATTTTCACCTTTTACAGAAAATCCGGATTTATTTTCCGGCATCGTTATTTATATATATCGTCTGGGTTGGGTAAGCAAACTTTATTTGCTGCTTATTAAACTCTTCGTTCAGCTTTAAATTGATCTCATGCTGAAAGTCCATATATTCAAGGTAATTCGCGCTTAATACATAATAAACAATTTCGAATACAAGACTGAAATCTCCGTAAGCAAAGAAATGGGCTCTGTCAAACTGAGCGCCTTCAACAGTGTTAATTATTTCCTTAACTATATCCGGAATCTGTCTAAGCTTATCTGTGGATGTGTTATAAGTTACACCGAATTTAAAGACGATTCGTCTTTTCTCCATCTTTTTAAAGTTATGAACGCGCGCATTTGTTAAATCTGAGTTTGAAAAAATAATTTGTTCACCTGTTATACTTTCAACTCGGGTTGTTTTAATCCCGATTTTTTCAACGGTGCCGGCTTTTGTATCAACGGTTATAAAATCTCCAACTTTAAACGGCTTATCAAAAAAGATTACGAAGTAACTGAACAAATCACCAAGTACGGTTTGTGCAGCAAGACCAATTGCAATACCTCCAATTCCCAACCCGGCAATAACAGCCGATATTTGAAAACCAAGATTGTCTAAAAGAAAAACCAACCCTATTCCCCAGATAAGTATACTAATGAATGTGCTTAATCCTCTTATACTTCCTTCACTCTCTCCGTTTGTCTCTCCCTTAGTCCAGTAAAATTTAAGAAAATGTGTAATAACAGCGACTATTAATCTAATTACAAAGAATGTCGAAATGATAATTATAGCAACATCAATTACTTTTTTAACCTGGGGTTGAACATTAATCAGGTTCAAGCAAAAATAAATCACTATGAAATAAAGAAACGGTAAAGCGTACTTACCCAGGTTTTGAATAATCATATCGTCAATTTTTGTCTTGGATTTTATCGAAGCTTGTTTAATTCTGTAAAAGAGAAAATACTCAAATAACTTAAGAATGCCGATTGATAATATTATAGCACCGGCAAATATAAAATACTCCAAGACAGAATTTCCCCAAAATTTGGTGTTTAGAATCCGATCCATATTAGCTTCCTTAACATATAGATATACATAAATTATAATAATGGTAACTATAAAAATACGTAAGTTGAAAATAACAAGTAATTTTTATTGACATAGGAAAAATCAATTACTATTTTCTTCTCTAAATTTTTAAATAATTCTCTAAGGTTAATATCGAGTCAGGTCCAATTCTTTTAACTATAGAATCATTTCATTTATTCTCTTAACGAATGAGGTACGTATGATTAAAAAGTTACTTTGTTCCATCTTCCTCTTTGCACATATCTTTTCTTCAATATTATTTGCCGGAACCACCGGGAAAATCTCAGGAAAAATTATTGACGCCGAATCAAAAGAACCGTTACCGGGTGTAAATGTTGTTGTTGAAGGAACTTCATTAGGAGCTGCAACTGATATTAATGGTTTTTATATGATCAATAATATTCCACCCGGGACCTATGTGTTAAATATTACAGCAGTAGGCTATCAAAAAAAGCAAATTGTGAATGTTAAGATTGCAGTGGATTTTACTACTAAAATTGATGCTGAGATTTCTTCACAGGCTATTACAACACAGACTGTAGTTATTGAAGCTAAAACACCATTAATCAGGACAGACCTTACATCATCTCAAACCACTGTTGATGCTTCGCAGATTGAGACCTTGCCGGTAGAAAGTGTTACACAAATATTAACTCTTCAGGCTGGTATTACACAAGGTGCTGGCGGTGAACTGCATATAAGAGGCGGAAGGTCTAATGAAATTCAGTATACTGTTAACGGAATTTCAATTGCCAATCCATTTGATTTTACTAAGACAGTACAAATTGCTACAAATGCTATACAGGAATTATCCGTTGTTAGCGGTACTTTTAATGCTGAATATGGAAACGCACTTAGCGGTATTGTTAATACCGTTACTAAAGAAGGAGGAGAAAAGTTTAAAGGGCACGTTTCCTTTTATACAGGTGATTTCGTAAGTAGCCGCGATGATATTTTCGATAATATCGATGACTTCAACCCGTTTAGCGACAGGGTTTCAGAGTTTACACTTGGCGGACCAATTCCGTTTTCTGACAGGATGCTTTCATTTTTTGTAAGCGGAAGATTAGATGAAAGTGAAGGTTACCTGTATGGTAAAAAAGAACATACTATTTACGACTCAGTTTATATCAACAATAATGATCCGAATGATATCAGGGTTTCTTCCACAGGTGACGGAAACTGGCTTGCAATGAATCCCTCCAGGGAAATAAGCGGAACAGCAAAAATTACTTTTAAACCCATCACAGCCATGAAAATTAATTTTGATGTTCTTTATTCAAAAGGATGGAGCAAAGGTTACTCGCACGATTTTAAATACGTACCTGAATCAAATTATAATTATTATGAAGAAGGCCAGATGTACTCAATCGAATTGCGTCATGCAATCGATCAGAAAACTTTTTACACTTTAAGAGGTTTTTATAATTTTAATGACTACAAGCAATTTCAGTTTCCTTTAGTTGATGCGAGTGGAAATGCGGTTGATTATTATGCCGGTAAAGGCTTTAATGGATTATATCCAAGTTCAGACTACCAGCCTGACCATAAGCTCGTCCGGCCAACTACTTATACTTTTTATTTCGGTGGAACAAGAAATTACCAGGCTTATGAAAGAACAAATACTTTTGGAGGGAAATTAGATTTTACAAGTCAGCTTTCGAATAATCATGAACTGAAATTCGGACTTGAAGGAAAAACACATAAGTTAGAATTAGAAAGCTTTACAGTGTTAAGGGACTCAGTTCGTTATTTGAAACCATACATACCTCCTACAACAACTGCATATCATGATTTGTATGCAGGAGATAATGCAAAAAAACCGGTTGAGTTTTCTGCTTATATCCAGGATAAAATCGAATACGAAAATTTCATTATGAACCTTGGTGTTAGGTATGACTATTTCTACTCTAAAGCGAAGTACTCTGTTAATACAACTTACCCGTCACCGAATGATCCGTCTTTACCAACGTATGTAGACAAATCGACTTTACTTACTGAAGCAACTGCAAAGCATCAGATTAGTCCACGACTCGGAATTTCTTTCCCGATTACAGACAGAGGTATTATTCACTTTTCATACGGACATTTTTTCCAGATGCCGCCTTTCCAGTATTTATATACTAACCCGGAATTTAAATCAAGTTTATCCAGCGGTGATCCGTTATACGGAAATGCAAACCTGAATCCTGAGAAAACAGTTACTTATGAATTAGGTTTACAGCAGCAGTTAATGGATGATCTCGCTTTCAACATAACAGGATATTTTAAAGATGTAAAAGATCTTTTAGCCACACAAACTATAAGAGTGAGCGGAGAAAAAACTTACCAGAAATATGTGAATAAAGATTACGGTAATATTAAAGGTGTTACTTTTTCTCTTACAAAAAGAAGAACACAGGAAAGTAATTTTGGAGTAACCTTAGATTATACTTTCCAGGTCTCAGAAGGTAATGATGTTGATGCCGATGCTTTCTTTATTGATCTTTCTTCAGGCAGACAAAGTGAGAAGGTTGTAATATTTTTACCGTGGGATCAATCCCATAATCTTAATAGTACGGTTTCATTTGGTGGTGAAAGCTGGAATGTAAGTCTTGTCGGCAGGATTGGAACCGGTTTACCTTATACTCCAACCAACACAGGCAAACAGGTTTCTTTAAGAACAAACAGCGACAGGAAACCAATACAAACCAAAGTTGATCTCTTCGCCGAAAAATCATTTACAATGTTCGATCTTGATCTTGTAATATTCTTTAAAGTATTCAACCTGTTTGATACTCTTAATGAAAGATACGTTTACGAAGATACCGGAAGAGCAACTTATACACTTCAGTTGATGGAAGGTGGTGCAAAGTCCAACAATGAACTGGCAGCCAAAATTCCAGGCATCCATACATCAGAAGAGTATTTCAGAATACCAAGTTATTACTCGGCTCCAAGAGAA
>QZKB01000129.1 GCA_003599415.1 Ignavibacteriales bacterium
TCTGTCTGAATCCGCGACCATTCAAGTAATTGAACAATCAATTCTAATAATTTTGTGGTGGCATCCTTTATTATAAGAAGATATTCCTTAATATCTTCTTCGCGCAATTCATTATACTTAGCTGAAATAAAGTTTATTAAACCAAGCAATCCCTGGAAAGGTGATTTCAGATCGTGTGCAATGATTGAAAAGAATTTATCTTTTGCAATGTTTGACTGTTCAAGTTCATATTGAGACTTCTTTAATTTTTCTGTTCTTAGTTCAACTTCTTTTTCTAATTGCTCACTGTATTTTACCTGGAACCTGTAGTTGTAAATTAAATAAATAACAAACGATAGAATCAGAATAACTGCCAGCATAAACCACCATTGCAAGTAAAATTGTTTATTCACAACAATGTTATTGGAAAATACGATCTCGCTTAAATCGCCATTCATGTTTTTTGCACGCACCAGGAATTTATATTCACCCGGTTTAAGGTTTGTATATCTTATAGTACGACTAAATCCATTGTCAATCCATTCTGTATCAAAACCTTCCAGCATTACAAAATAATTAATATTATTTTCGTTCACATAAGAAACCGCTCTGAAATTAAATATCAGTTCATTTGTGTTAGATGGTAAATTAATCTCTCCGTTATCAGATATAATATTTCCCTTTGGTCCCTGAATATTCTCTATTATTACTTTAGAAATGTTATCCTTGCGTTCATATTCAGGATAGTAGCATGAGGCCCCTCTGTCCGTACCAATCCAAACATTACCATATGAATCATTTACAATAGTTGATCTGTTTACTTCCCTGCCGGCTAAGCCATTAACAAGATTAAAGTGATTGAATTGAGAACCGTTCCAATTAATAACGCCATCGTTGGTACCGAACCAAAGGGAATTATCATTACCATGTTTAATTGTAAATACCTTCTTATCAATCCAAAAGTTATTCTGAATAAACTTTTTTACAGAATTATTTTTATCTAAAATAAATAATCCATTATTAGTCCCTAATAATAAATCAGAATTGTACCTCATTATTTCATAAACATTTTCAGCTGATTTTAGTTTTACCGCATCGAACAATTCAATATTATTATCCGATATTTTTACAATTCCGAACGGCATAGTTGCATAAAGAATATTTGAATTATCACGGTAAAGTTGTCTTACATAACTTACACCGGCATTCCGTGATGCGACCGGTAATAATTCGTTTTGGTATAGCTTATAGATACCATCATTTGTACCGACAAGTAAATTGTTATAGTCGTCTTCTAAAATTGTATTAATTGAAAGAGATTTATTTTGCCTGATCCAGATAATTTTTTCATTAACGAGATTGCCAATTCCAAGATTAGAAGCAGCAATCCAGATATTATTTTTTTTATCCTTGTATAAAGACATTACACGGCGGCTTATCACCGGATCATCAGAATAAATATCGAAATCAATTGTTTTATAAATGCCGTCCTTTAAAATTGTTAAACCATAATTATGCCCGAATATTAAAAAGTCTTTTCTTACTTCAAGCATAGCCGAAACTTCGTTATCAAACAATCCGGTAGATTTAAAATAATTCTGAAATCTCTGGCTGCTTACTTTATCAATTCCCCTGTAACTACAGAACCATAAATTAGATTCAGAATCGAGAAGAACCTTTGAACTTCCGGTTGTTGTAAATCCGTTTTCCTGGTTTAAGTTGAAGAGTTGTTTCTTCTTTAAATCATAGTAATACATCTCGAATTCATTACCGCAAAAAACTCGTTCAACTCCATCAAAAATTATAAAGCTATGCCTTCTGTTCTGATGGTTGAAAATCCTCTCATCAATTTTATAGATAACTTCAAGTTTATCATTAACTAGTTTGCCAATCCAGTTGTCTCCTAATATCCATACATCATTATTAGTTTTATCTGAAACGTACGCAGCAAGTATTCTTTTGGAAGGAAAGTTAAGTAGAAGATTCTTAATTACTCCTTTTGAATAATAAGCTAAACCGTTATCGGTACAAATAAAAAGCTGACCATCTGATTTACAAAGTCCGTTTATTTTATTATCCGGCAGCCCATCCTGCACAGTAAATTTTTTAACATTCTCACCTTCGTTTAGAAGTAAACCGCTGCCTGTTCCAAAGCAAAGTATTTTTTTATTGCTCTCATAAAAAATATCGAAAGATGTAAAGATGTATTTTTCATTTTGGTTATTTGAGAACTTGTTAAAACTTAACCACTGGTTGTTTTTAAAATAGGCAATCGGATTCATGCTTGTGTACGGAACTGCCCATATAATATTTCCTCTATCATGTTTAAGTGAAAAATATTCGTTCTCAGGTAATCCTTCGTCAACACTATAATTCTTCCAGGTTTTTGCATTATATACTGAAACGCCGGACTCAGTAGCAAACCACATATTTCCATGTTCATCCTGCAACGCATCATGGATAATATTTGATTCTAATCCTTCTTCAAGATTATAATTTTTAACAACAAACTGCTGGGCATTTGTATTAAAAGTTAATGAGGATGCAAATAAAAGTAAGGCTATAATTATCCTAAGTGAATCCATAATTCATACCCCTTCGTCCCAACCTTCCCTGGTTTATGCAGAAAAGAAATTTAAAATCATAGTACCGAATCCAGAAATTATTCTAAAGATTTTTTAAGATTTTCAGAAATAATCTCCTCCAAATACTTCTTAAATTAATAGGTTATAAACCTTTTCTACAATTTATTTCCTTAAATCTTTCACAATAATAGAGCAATTTTAATTATTAATCCATTATGAATTCAATTTTAATTTTAGCTTAATAAAAAGGGAAATAGCAAAAGGAATTGATCAGATCAAATCTCTGAACATAATTCAAATGAATAAAACAGCTAAAAATATAAATAGCTAATTGCAACATTTATAATTTATGAAAGATATTGATGCACTTTTTCAGCTACGTCTCTTCCTGATTTGATTGCTTTAACCACTAATGATGCACCGAGGATTGTATCTCCTGTAGCAAAAAAACCTCTGGCAGAACTCATAAAATTATTATCGGTTTTAATATTACCCCGTTCATCTAAGAGTAAACCTAAATCATTAACAAGCGGGCCGTGTTCAACATGAACAAATCCCATAGCAAGTAACACTAAATCAGCTTTCATTGAAAACTCAGAGTTGGGTACTTCAATCATATTTCTGTTTCTCTTTGCATCAGGATCAGACCATTCAAGCTTACTGAAAATAATTTTATTAATATTATTTCCATCACCTTCAAACTGTTTAGCAGAAAGACTCCAGTTCCTTTCACAACCTTCTATGTGTGAAGATGATGTATGAAGTATTAATGGCCAGTAAGGCCATGGATTATAAGACATTCTTTCATCAGCAGGCTTAGGTAAAATCTCAACCTGTGTAACTGATTTAGCACCCTGTCTGTTTGCAGTACCAACGCAATCAGAACCGGTATCTCCTCCACCAATAACAATTACATTCTTATCCTTTGCAGAAATTCTTTCGAATTCAGGAATTTCATCACCGGCATTAATTTTATTTTGCTGCATTAAATACTTCATTGCAAAATAAATCCCGTTCAATTCTCTGCCTGGAATATTTATATCTCTAGGAATTGTTGATCCCGCTGCAATAACAACGGCATCAAATGTTCTGTTAAGGTATCTTGCTGAAATATCAATTCCTACATTAACACCTGTTTCAAAAACAATTCCTTCCTTTTCCATCTGATTTAATCGTCTGTCAATAATTTTCTTTTCTAGTTTAAAATCAGGAATACCATAACGAAGTAATCCACCAATCCTATCACTCTTTTCAAAGACTACTACCTCGTGACCTGCTCTTGCTAATTGCTGAGCTGCAGCCAAACCACTTGGACCAGAACCAACTACCGCAATTCTTTTACCAGATTTGTAAAGAGGAATTTCCGGTTGGATCCAACCTTCCTTCCATCCTTTCTCAACTATCTGCAGTTCAATGTGCTTTATTGAAACTGCAGGACGATTAATTGCGAGAGTGCAGGAATATTCACAGGGAGCAGGACAAACTCTTCCTGTAAACTCCGGGAAATTTATTGTGGAATGAAGAAGTTCAAGAGCTTTCTTCCAATGATTACGATAAACCATTTCATTCCAGTCAGGAATTTTATTATTACATGGGCAGCCGAACGAATGACAGAAAGGAATTCCGCAATCCATACATCGGGCTGCCTGTTTAGTCAATTCATTTTCCGCAAGAAGTTGTTCAAACTCATCAAAGTTTTTTATCCTATCCTCAATATTTGTTTTTGGAGGATTAATTCTCTCGTATTGAAGATAACCGCCTATTTTAGCCATTATACACCTCCTCTGTAACTGCTACAGTATCAATATCAATTTTTTCCTGAATACGCATACGTTCAAGAGATTTCCTGTAATCAATTGGAATTACTTTTACAAAAAGCGGCAAACTTGATTCCCAGTTATCCAACAGGACTTTTGCACGCGGACTTTTTGTATATAGGAAATGTTTTTCAATTGTTGTTTTAAGAAGCTTCTTATCCTTTGAATCCCAAACGCTCTCCAGGTCAACCATATCAAGATTGCATTTTGTATCGAACATCTGTGTTTGGTCATAAATATATGCAATACCACCGCTCATACCTGCCGCAAAATTCTTACCTGTTGAGCCGATATTTACAACTAGGCCGCCAGTCATATATTCACAACCGTGGTCACCAATGCCTTCAACCACCGCCGATGCACCGCTATTTCTAACGGCAAATCTTTCTCCGGCTTTTCCATTAATGTAAAGTTCTCCACCAGTTGCACCGTAAAGAATTACATTGCCGGCAATAACATTTTCCTGAGGCTGGAAAGCTGAATTAGCAGGTGCTACAATTGCAATTCTGCCTCCGCACATTCCTTTGCCAAGATAATCATTTGTATCTCCTTCAACCGTTATACTTATTCCATTTGTAAGAAAGGCCCCCAGACTTTGACCGGCAGAACCTTTAAGATTAAGTACAATTGTATCAATAGGTAATCCTTTAGTTCCAAAACGTTTAACTATTTCACTGCTTAATCTTGCACCGATTGTTCTGTGAATATTTCTTATTGGTAATTCCACTACAACTTTCTCACCACTTTCCAAAGCGGGCTGAACTAATTTAATAATTTCATTATCGTAAACTTCAGATTCCTCCTGGCTATGGATACAGCAATTAAGAATATTCTCATCCGTATTAAGGTTTGAAAGTAAAGGTGTCAGATCAAGTTTATTAGCTTTCCAATGATCAACAGGCGGATTATATTTCAGAATTTCAGTATGGCCAACCATTTCGTCAATTGTCTTAAAGCCTAAATTTGCCATCCATTCTCTTACATCCTGAGCGAGGAAGGTAAAAAATCTTTCTACGAACTCTACCTGGCCACCAAACTTACTTCTGAGAATCGGATCCTGAGTGGCAACGCCAACTGAACAGATATTCAAATGACATTTTCTCAGAAGGACACAGCCTAAGGTAATAAGTACGGAAGTTGCAAAACCAAATTCTTCTGCACCAAGTAAGGCAGCAATAATTATATCTCTTCCTGTTTTCAACTGACCATCAGTCTGAACTTTAATTTTATCTCTTAAGTTATTAGCTACAAGAGTTTGCTGTGTTTCAGCCAAACCAATTTCCCATGGTATGCCCGCATGTTTAATTGCAGTTAATGGTGAGGCACCTGTACCACCTTCATAACCGGAAATTAAGACTATATCTGCTTTTGCTTTTGCCACACCTGCTGCGACAGTTCCAACACCTGATTCTGATACTAGTTTTACTGAAACCTTTGCTGCAGGGTTCACACTCTTAAGATCATAAATTAACTGAGCTAAATCTTCAATTGAATATATGTCGTGATGTGGCGGCGGAGAAATAAGAGTAACTCCCGGTGTTGTATGTCTTACTCTCGCAATATCATCTGATACTTTATGGCCGGGCAATTGCCCTCCTTCACCTGGTTTTGCACCCTGTGCAATTTTAATTTGTAATTCATCAGCACTTAATAAGTAGCTTACTGTTACACCAAATCTTCCTGAGGCTATCTGCTTTATCCTCGAACTTCTGTTATCACCGTTAGGCATAGGATTACTTCTTTCAAGATCTTCACCCCCTTCACCGGAATTGCTTCTTGCTTTAAGACGGTTCATTGCAATTGCAATTGTTTCATGTGCTTCCTTGCTAATAGAACCAAATGACATTGCAGAAACAATAAATCTTTTTATTATTGATTCAACCGGTTCTACTTCATCAATTGGAATTGGATTGGTTTTCTTAAATCTCAATAATCCCCTTAAAGTTTCTCCTTTCTCATAGTTTGAATTAATGATTTTGGTAAATTCCTTAAAGACTTCATAATCATTTACTCTTACCGAAAGCTGGAGTTTTGCAATCGCTTCAGGTGTCCAGAAATGTTTTTCTCCATCAACACGAATAGAGTAATTGCCCCCGCTATTAAGCAGTTGATTTACTTTTCCATTTTCAGGGTAAGCTGCATTATGTCTTGTTATTGATTCCTTCGCAATGTCGATCAATTCAAGTCCGCCTAAACGTGTTGAAGTGCCGGTAAAATATTCATCAATTACATTCTTGCTTATTCCAATTGCCTCAAATGGTTGAGCTCCGAAGAAACTATGCAATGTTGAAATGCCAAGTCTGCTCATAGTTTTAAGCAAGCCCTTTTTAATTGCAACAAGATAAGAATCGAGTGCTTCTTCTGCGTTCGAAACGTTTTCCAGCATTCCATCTTCAACAAGTTTTTTTATTGTTGAAAAAGCAAGGTAGGGACAAATAGCATCTGTACCATAACCAACTAATAACGCATATTGAATTATTTCTCTAACCTCACCTGTTTCTACAATTATACCGGCATGGTTTCTTAATCCTTTTCTTGTTAAAAAATGATGAAGACCAGAAGAAGCCAAAAGAGATGGTACAGGAATTTTCTTTTCATCTGCATTTTTATCTGTAAGAATAAGAATTGTTGCTCCATCATTGATATACTTTTCTGCAACATCGAATATTTCACTCATAGCTGATTTAAGTCCATCCTCTTTTTTATCAGCATCGAACAGAATATCAATTGTTTTAACAACAATGCTTGGATGCTTTGATTCTTTTATTCTTATTAAATCTTCAGAAGTTAAAATGGGATGAGATAATTTGAATCCTTTAAAATGTCCGGGTGTTTCTTCAAGTACACTTCCCTCTCCACCAACAAAACTTTCAAGGGACATAACTAATTCTTCACGTAACGGATCAATAGGAGGATTGGTTACCTGTGCAAATTTCTGTTTGAAATAATTGAACAACAGTTGAGGTTTTCTTGATAGTATTGCAATAGGAGTATCGTTACCCATTGAGCCTACTGCTTCCTGACTTTGTGATGCCATCGGAGCAATTATCATTTTAAGTTCTTCTTCAGTATAGCCGAACAAATGCTGCTTCTTCAGCAATTCTTTTTCATCTTCTGACTGAATGCTGCCCGGCGTAAATAATCCGCGCAACTCAATTACATTTTCCTTTATCCATCTTCTGTAAGGTTTCTGACGACAGATTTTTGCTTTAATCTCCTTATCTGGCACTACCCTGTTTTGCACAAGATCTGCAAGTAACATTTTACCCGGTGATAGTCTGCTTCGCTTTATTATGTTTTCAGGATTCATTTCAAGTACACCGGTTTCCGATGCGAGTAATACGTAACCATCCTTTGTTAAACTATAACGAGAAGGACGAAGACCATTTCTGTCAAGTATACCGCCGATAAAACGGGAATCTGAAAAAGCAATTGCAGCTGGTCCATCCCATGGTTCCATAATAGAAGAGTGAAATTCATAAAATGCTCTTTTATCCTCACTCATTTGAATTTTAGGACCGTAAGCTTCTGGTACCATCATCATCATTGCGTGCGGTAGGGATCTGCCGCTAAGAACAAGCAACTCGAGCACATTATCAAATATTGCTGAGTCGCTGCCGTCTTCAACAATTACCGGCTTTAACTTTTCAATATCATCTCCAAATAAATTTGATTTGAGAATTGCTTCCCGGGCTTTCATCCGGTTGATATTACCATATAAAGTATTTATCTCGCCGTTGTGTGCAATGAATCTGAATGGCTGGGCAAGATTCCAGGTAGGTAAAGTATTTGTGCTGTACCTCTGGTGAACAATTGCAAATGAACTTGCAAATCTTTCATCTGCAAGATCATTAAAGTAAGAAGGCAACTGGCTTGCAGTTAATAATCCTTTATAAACAATTCTGTTTGATGATATGCTTGTAACATAAAACTGAGATGTGTCTTCTTCCCAACTACTAACTTCCTTTTCAACCAATCTTCTTATAACATAAAGTTTTCGTTCAAATGATTCCGTACTGTTTTTTCCTTTTCCAATAATAATCTGAGAAAAAACCGGCTCTGTACTTTTAGCAAGTTCACCTAATGAGTTATTATCGATGGGTAAACTTCTCCAGCCTAAAACTTCGCAGCCTTCATCTTCTGTAAATTTTTCAAAGTAATGGAGACATCTGTTTCTTAACTCATTATCCTTTGGAAGGAATACCATTCCAACAGCATAATCACCTTGTTTGGGCAGTGTAATATTTTTTAAAGCAAGTTCATCTCTGAAGAACTCATCGGGCATTTGAATCATTAAACCTGCACCATCACCTGTAGATTTATCTCCCCCGATAGCACCACGATGTTCAAGATTAATTAATATCTGAACTGCATCATCAATTATGTTATGAGTTGGAATCCCATCAAGTTTTGCAATTATACCAACGCCGCAGCTATCGTGTTCAAAGGATGGGTCGTACAATCCAATCTTCTTAATTTTTCCGGATAAGTATCTCAGACTATTTTCTTTTGTCCTCATATGTATTTGCCTCCGATCGAAAGGAAGTAGTAATTATTTAACTAATCATACTTCATAGTTAACAAAAATGTTTTAGGGTAAAGATTAAGATTAAGCGTAAGTTTACCAGCCTCTGGCTGGAGCAAGAAAACTCCTTCTCACTTAATCTCAAATCATTAAACCTATTTTGCTACTCCTGTAAAAATCCTGGTGGGATGCCCTTAAAAAATTAAATGGCTTTTGGCGAATTAACTTTTTTAATATTAAACAGTTTGTAATTAATGCTGTCCACAAGCGCCTGCCAGCTTGCTTCAATTATATTTTCAGAAACCCCAACTGTTGTCCAGGTTTCATTTCCATCACTCGATTGAATTAATACTCTTACCTTGGCAGCGGTTCCGTCCTTTTCATCAAGCACTCTTACTTTGTAATCTATGAGCTTTATCAATGCGATTTCCGGGTAGAATCTTGTGAGCGCCTTTCTAAGCGCGTTATCCAATGCATTTACCGGTCCTTCTCCGTTTGCAGCAGTATGTTCAATTTCTCCGTCCACTTCTATTTTAAGTACAGCTTCCGAGCTTTCCTGTTTACGGTGATCGAAAGTTACGTTCACTTTAGATTCAAGCATTTTAAAGAAAGGAGTGAACTCGTTCATTTCAGAACGAAGAATTAATTCAAATGATGCCTCTGCACCGTCGAATTGATAGCCGCTGTACTCCAGTGATTTAATATGATTAACAAGACGTTTGCTTAATTCTTTATCCCCATTAATGTTAACACCGAATTCCTTTGCCTTATACTTGATATTACTCTGGCCGGATAAATCTGATACAAGAACTCTCTGTTTGTTGCCGATTAATGTCGGGTCAATATGTTCGTACATTTTACTGTTCTTTAAAACTGCACTTACATGAATTCCGCCTTTGTGTGCAAAAGCAGAATTACCAACAAAAGCTGCTCTGGTATTCGGCACAAGGTTCATTGTTTCAAATACAAAATTAGATACAGAAGTTAAATGCTCAAGGTTAACATCAATGTTAGTATTCTTTGCAAGCTTCAAAACAAGATTCGGAATTATGCTTGATAGATTTGCATTGCCGCATCTTTCACCAACACCGTTAATTGTACCCTGTACATGAACTGCACCAGCCTGTACAGCGGCAAGTGAATTAGCAACTGCAAGTTCTCCGTCATTATGAGCATGAATTCCTACAGGAATATTAACGAGTGTTTTAACTTCATAAACAATTGAAGAAACTTCCTGTGGCAATGAGCCGCCGTTAGTATCGCACAATACGATTATATCAGCACCCCCTCGTTCTGCTGCCTGAATCATTTTAGTTGCAAATGCTTTATTGTTTTTAAAGCCATCAAAAAAATGTTCGGCATCGAATACAACTTTTCTTCCGTTATCCTTTAAGAACTTAACTGATTTATAAATAAGATCTTCATTTTCATCATCAGTTAAACCAAGTCCCACTTCGGAATGAAATTGCCAGGTTTTACCGAATATTGATACCACTTCCGATTCAGCTTTAATCAAAGCTAAAAGATTCGGATCAGTTTCAACCTGGTTAGGAAACCTTGCAGTAGAACCGAAAGCACAGATCTTTGCATGATTGAGCTTGATCTGTTTGACCTTCTGAAAATATTCTTCGTCTTTAGGATTGCTGCCGGGCCAGCCGCCTTCAATAATATCAATACCGAATTCATCAAGTCTCTGCGTAATCAACAATTTATCCTGCACAGATAAGTTGATCCCTTCACCCTGAGTGCCGTCTCTCAAGGTAGTATCAAATATTTCAATAAAATTAGTTTTCATTTCATCTCTCACTTTTTATTGAAGACTTACTCAGTCTTAATCTTAGCCTCTTTTTAATTAAACAAGCATTCCTGAATTTCTTGCAAAGTTAAACAATCCGCCCGCTTCAACTATTTCATAAACACTGCCAAGTGAATTAAGTTCATATTCCTGTCCGGTGCTTTTATTAGTAAGCTTGCTTTCATTTAAATTGATTTCCAGTTCATCACCTGTTTTGATTTTATCGTTTAACTTTTCTTTACTTTCAGTTGGGATAAGGAAACCGCCATCAACAGAATTGCGGTAGAATATTCTTGCATAAGATTCAGCTACGATTGCTTTAACTCCTGCAACCTGCAATGCGAAAGGTGCATGTTCTCTTGATGAACCGCATCCAAAGTTAGAACCGCCGATTATAATTGAAAACTCCGATTGATAATTTTCTCCTATAATAAAAGGTTTACCACCATCCGGCAATCCAGCCTGCTCAATCGGTACACTGGATAAAGAAAAGTGTCCGTACTTTTTCACTTCCTCCGGATCTGTAGTACTATATACCAGGTGTTCCGCAGGAATGATCTGGTCAGTATCAATATTATTACCAAGTACATATGCTTTGCCGTTTATAATTTTTTCCATCAGCCTACTCCCTGCCCTCTCCCAAAGGGAGAGGGTTTTAAAGAATTTTATTCGTTTCTTAAAAATATTTTACAATTATTAAATTAAGTTTATCAACTTCATTCGGAACTTATTTTAAAGAACTTCTCTTGGATCAGTCAATTCACCCTTTATTGCAGAAGTTGCTACAGTTAATGGTGAAGCAAGATAAACTTCCGATTTTTTACTTCCCATTCTACCGGGAAAATTTCTATTTGTTGTAGATACAACAACATCACCATCCGCAGATCTTCCGATTGTATCTGATGGCCCGCCAAGACAAGCAGCACAGGATGATTCAGCTATAAAACATCCTGCATTAACAAAAATATCTTTTAATGATATGCCTGAAATAGTTTCTTCTTCAAGCTGCTTTGCAACGCTTGTACTTGCTGGTACAATGAAAGTCGGAACCTGAACTTTATTGCCTAAGAGTATTTTTCCGGCAAACAGGAAATCAGTTAATTTGCCTCCTGTACATGAGCCGATATAAGCTTTAGTAATTTTTTTACCGGATACATTTTTCACAAGATCTCTGTTATCAGGGCTGTGTGGCTTTGCAACAAGCGGTTCCATCCTGGAAACATCGTAAACATATTTTGCAAAATATTCAGCATCAGGATCGCTGTAGAATTCATCGTAGGAATCAATTCCTTTTTCTTTTAGATATTCCCGGGTAACATTATCAACTGCAATTATTCCGTTCATACCACCGGCTTCAATTGCCATATTAGTTAAAGTCATTCTCTCAAGCATTGATAATGATTCAATTGCTTCACCGTCAAATTCCATTGCACGGTAAGTAGCACCATCAGTTGTGATATCACCAAGAATCTGTAAGATTAGATCCTTTGCAGTTAAATACTCAGGCAGCTTTCCGTTAAAAGTAAATTTCATTGATGCGGGTACTTTCTCCCAGATTTTTCCTGTGCCGAGAATAAAAGCCGCGTCAGTATTTCCAACACCTGTTGCAAACATTCCGAATGCGCCGGAAGTACAAGTATGAGAATCAGTACCGAACAAAACTGTACCTGGAACATTATATCCTTCTTCAGCAAGAGCTATATGACAAACACCTTTATATCTATCAGTACCCACATCATAATAGTTTGGTAAATCATACTCTGCTGCAAACTGTCTTAGGATATCCACATTTCTGTTTGCCTGTGCATTCTTTGTAAAAATATAATGATCAGGAAATATCACTAATTTATTCTTGTCCCATACTTTTGCTTTATCACCAAATTCTTTTTTCCAGATTGCAACAGTCGGCGGACCGCAGACATCGTGAGTCATAAGAACATCAACATTAAGCCAAACGCTTTCGCCGGGGCTTAATTTTGATTTACCGGATGCTTTGGCAAAAATCTTTTCTGTTATTGTCATTCCCATTTATTTTTCCTTTTTCTTAAATCAAAGGTCAAACGTAAAAAGTGAAACTACCTGAATGAAAAGAAAGCATTTCACTTTTTAACATCTCACATCTCTTTAGATTGATTGCATTGTAATTTTTTCTTCAGACAAATTTATGTTTGTCCTTTGGTACAGTTGATATTGATTTATAGCCTGCACATATGCTTTAGCGCTTGCTTCAATAATATCAGTTGAAACACCTCGTCCTGTAAAAGAATTCTCTTCGCTTCTTATTCTTACAATTGCTTCTCCCAATGCCTGCCTGCCCTGTGTTACCGAACGGACATTATAGGACTCAACCGTAGGCTTTAAATTCAAGGCACGCTCTATTGCATTAAAGCAGGCATCAACAGGTCCGTCTCCGGTAGAAGATTCCTGTATTGTCTCCTCCCCAACTTTCAATCTTATGGTTGCAGTTGGAATTGTGAATGTGCCCGCATTTACCTGTAAATAATCAAGTTCATACATTTCACGCGCCTTATAAACTTCATCGCCCATAAGAATACGAAGGTCATCATCGAACACTTCTTTTTTCTTATCTGCAAGCTCGAGAAATTTTGTATATACTTTCTGTAATTCATCTTCTGTAAATTTATAGCCAAGTTCATCAAGACGAACTTTAAGACCGTGTCTTCCTGAATGTCTTCCAAGAACTATTTTAGTTTTATTAACGCCAACATCTGCGGGACGCATAATTTCATAAGTCTGATTATTTTTTAACATTCCATCCTGGTGGATACCTGATTCATGTGCAAAAGCATTTTCTCCGACAATGGCTTTATTAGGCTGAACAACAATTCCTGTAAAGCCGGAAACCATTCTGCTTGCATTATAAATTTCTGTAGTATCGATATCTGTTTTATATTTCCATAAATCCTGGCGTACTTTTAACGCCATTATTATTTCTTCAAGTGAAGCATTGCCAGCCCGCTCACCTATTCCATTTATAGTACACTCAACCTGTCTTGCTCCATTCTGAATTGCAGATAAAGTATTAGCAACTGCAAGACCTAAATCGTTATGGCAATGAACGCTTATAATTGCTTTATCAACATTCTTCACGCGTTTTTTCAACTCAGCGATTTTCTGTCCGAACTCCGATGGCATTGTATAGCCTGTTGTATCAGGAATATTGATTGTAGTTGCACCTGCCTCAATTGCTGTTTCAACGATATCTGCAAGGTAACCGATGTCTGTTCTGCCTGCATCTTCCGCAGAGAACTCAACATCATCTACAAAAGTTTTGGCGTACTGAACCATATCATAAGACATCTTTAGAACAGTCTTCCTTTTTTCTTCAAGAGTCTTTCCGTATTTCTCATCACCAAACTTTCCTAGAATGTGAATATCTGAAGTACTTGAGAATGTATGAATGCGAGGTCTCTTTCCATTCCTTAAAGCGTCGTACGCCGATTTAATATCTATCTCTTTTGCCCTTGCTAAGGCAGCAACCACAACATCAAGTTCATCCGCAATTCTTTTTACAGCTTCAAATTGTGCAGGAGAAGAAACCGGGAAGCCTGCTTCAATTATATCAACTTTTAGTTTTACAAGCTGCCGCGCAATTTCAAATTTCTCATAAACATTTAAAGATGCGCCGGGTGATTGTTCACCGTCTCTCAAAGTGGTATCGAATACAAATATTTTCTCACTCATTTTATGCTCCTGGCTTTTCCTGCTAATAGTTTTTTAAACCACAACAGGATTTTCAACAAAAATTGTATTTATGTTTTTTAAAATCGTTTCTGTCATTTCATCAGTGGAGACTAGTTTACAGCCTTCAGAAAAAATATCGGCGGTTCTTAGTCCCTGAGCCAGAGTTTTTTCGATTGCTTCCTCTACCAGTTCTGCAGCTTTAGGAATTTTAAGCGAGTAATGGAACATCATTGCTACTGAAGCTATTGCTGCAAGCGGATTTGCTTTATTCTGGCCTGCTATATCAGGTGCACTGCCATGAACAGGTTCATACAAAGCATATTTATTTCCAAGGCTTGCAGACGGAAGCATACCAAGGCTTCCCGTAATCATTCCTGCAATATCGCTTAATATATCTCCAAACAGGTTTGATGTTAAGATGATATCAAACTGTTTTGGTGAACGAACAATTTGCATTGCTGCGTTATCCACATACATATCTTTAAGTTCAACATCAGGGAAATCCTTTTGAACTTCGTGAACTATTGTACGCCAGAATTGGGAGACTTCAAGAACATTTGCTTTATCAACTGATGTAACTTGTTTGTTTCTCAGTCGAGCAAGTTCAAAAGCTTTCTGAGCAATTCTTTTAACTTCATTCTTATCATAGACCATCGTATTCCAGCCGCGGCTTTCATCGTAACCTCTTGGCTGACCAAAATATATTCCACCTGTTAATTCACGAAGGACAATAAAATCTGTTCCTTCAAGAACATCCGATTTAAGTGTTGATCCGTCTACTAAAGCTTTATAAACTTTAGCGGGACGAACATTAGCATAAAGTCCAAGTGATTTTCTTAGTTTAAGCAGTGCTGCTTCAGGTTTTAACTCGTGTGGCAACGATTCCCATTTATAACCGCCAACCGCACCCAGAAAAACTACATCAGCTTTATAACACGCATCTAAAGTCTCATCAGTAAGCGGGTTGCCAAATGCTTCATATGATGCACCGCCAATTAGTTTTTCATCAAATTCAAAATCTATCTGGAATTTAGAACCAACATTTTTTAGTACCTGAACCGCTGCGTTTGTTACTTCGGGTCCAATTCCATCACCGGGAAGCAGAACTACTTTATAATTCATACACCCACCTCTTCTTTTGGATT
>QZKB01000058.1 GCA_003599415.1 Ignavibacteriales bacterium
AGGTACACCATGGGAACAGGTTGGAATCGATAAGAAAATTCCTTACCTGCAGAAAATAAACGACAAAGTATTTGCTGAGGATAAAAGAATTATCAAATCAAATATCTGGTTTACTAATGAAACAAGATATATCCTTGTTGCAAATTCTGATGGAGTAATTGCTTTCGATTACCAGCCAATGGGACAAATATCTGTTAGCTGTAATGCGGAACAGAATGGAAAACGTGAGCAGAATTATTTTGATTTATCTGGCAGACAGGGAATTGAATTCTTTACGCCGGCTGCAATTGATCGTCTGGCAAAAGAAGCTGTAAGAAGAACGATTGAATTATTTGATGCTGTTAAACCGGAAGCAGGTGAAATGCCGGTAGTTCTTGCAGCAGGTAGTTCAGGAATTCTTTTACATGAAGCAATAGGGCATGGAATGGAAGCAGACTTCAACAGGAAAGGAACTTCTATCTTTGCTGATAAGATAAACAAGAAAGTTGCCGAGAACTTTGTTTCTATTGTAGATGACGGAACTAATCCAAATATCCGCGGCTCAATCAATATTGATGATGAAGGAAATCCGACAGAGAAAACTTTCCTTGTTGAAAACGGAATTCTAAAAAGCTATTTACACGACAGGATAAGCGCAAAATTTTATAATGTAAAACCAACCGGAAGCGGCAGACGTCAGTCATTCCGTTATCCTGTACTGCCCAGAATGAGAAACACCTATATGCTGCCGGGTCCTCATACAAAAGATGAAATTATTGGTAGCGTTAAAAAAGGTATTTTAGCTGAATCATTCACTAATGGCCAGGTATTTATTGGCGCTGGCGATTTTACATTCTATGTTAAATCCGGTTATTTAATTGAAGATGGAAAACTTACAAAACCGATTAAGGATATAAACATTATCGGAAACGGTCCAAAAGTTCTTGCCGATGTTACTATGGTTGGCAATGATATGGAAATGGCTGAAGGCGGCTGGACCTGCGGTAAGGACGGACAGGGTGTTCCTGTTTCTATGGGCTTGCCTACTGTTAAGGTTTCTAAGATAACAGTCGGTGGAGTTAATTCTTAATTACCATCATTAATTAAAGATAAAATAGCATAAGGATTTATAAAATGAATAATAAAGAAAGATTAGCATTAGCCGAATGGGTAATTAAGACAACCCTTAAAAACGGCGCTGATCAGGCTACGGTTGATATCTCAAATAGCCGTTCAGTCGAAATATCCCACAGGGACAAAAAGTTAGAGAAGCTTCAGGAATCAACGCAGAACAATCTTTCACTTAATGTTTATGCAAACCAGCGTTATTCCGGGCACAGTACAAGCGATCTTCGCAAGGAATCTCTTGAAAAATTTATTGAAGAAGCTGTTGCAAGTACAAAATATTTAACTGAGGATGAATTCAGAAAATTACCGGATCCTAAATATTATCCAACCAAACTTGATATTGATCTTAAATTAGTTGACGGTAATTACGATAAGGTTGAATCATCAGAAAGAGTTAAAATAGCAGCAACAATTGAAGAAGCTGCAAAAGCTGTAAGTGATAAAATTATCTCGGCCACTGCAGGTTATTCTGATTCAACCTATGAAAGTGTATTGGTTCAAAGCAATGGTTTTGCAGGTGAATCCAGCGGTACATACTTTAGTGCCGGAGCAGAAGTAACAGTTAAAGATGATGAAGGTGGCAGACCAGAAGATTGGTATTATGCTACCACAGTTAATTTCAAGGATCTTCCTTCAATTGAAATGCTTGGAAAGATGGCGGCTAAACGTGCATTGCAAAAAATCGGGCAAAAGAAAATTGAATCCGGTAAATATACAATGCTTGTTGAAAACCGTGCTGCCGGTAATTTGCTTTCTGTCTTCAGGGGAGCAATGACAGCCCGTGCACTTCAACAGAAATCTTCCTGGTTAGATGGAATGTTAGGCAAGAAAGTAGCCTCAGAAAAGCTTACTGTAACTGATGATCCTTTTATCGAGAAATCTTTTGGTTCACGCTTATTTGATGCTGAAGGAATTGCTGCAAAGAAAAGAATAATGATTGAGAAAGGCGTACTCAATTTCTTTTATGTTGATAATTATTATGGTAGAAAAATTGGCATGGAACCAACTTCAGGCGGATCTTCCAATTTAGTTTTTGAGTATGGTGATAAAAATATGGAAGAGATGCTGAAGGAAATTAAAAAAGGAATTCTTGTTAATGGTTTTCTTGGCGGAAACTCAAACTCAACTACCGGCGATTTCTCATTTGGTATAGTTGGACAGTTAATTGAGAACGGGCAAATTGTAAAACCAATTAACGAGATGAACATTTCTGGTAACGCTAAAGAATTCTGGAACCAGCTTGTTGCAATGGGTAATGATCCGTATCCGTATTCAACAACAAAAATTCCAAGCATTCTTTTCGACGGAGTAGATTTTAGCGGTATCTAGTTTTAGGAAGGAGAGAGATACTGATAAAGGGAATCGGAAATATCTGATTCCCTTTTTATTTATATTTTCTTCAACACCCACATTGCACTTCGGAAATTCTTTTCGAGAAATTCACATTCGGCAATTTGCCTGTGTGCATATTGCTTAATTATCTCAGCTTTACCTGGATATTTCTCATATAACTCTGCTGCCCGTTGCTGTATGAATTTATTATTCTGTTTGTTCAACTCAATAAGCCATTCACCTGGAAAGATTGTCTCTTTAACTATCTCATCTCCTGCAGCAGTAATTTGGTTTACAATGGATTCATATGAAATGTAGTTCTGATTTTCTATTCCGGAATTTTCAACTAAAAAACCTTCTTCAAGAATTATATAACCTCCCGGTAATACACATTCCCGGATTTTTTTAATAGTAGATGTATAACTTCCCCATATCTGTCCTACTGAAGATAAAACAGCAACAGTATAACCTGATTCGTTTTCAATCATTTCTTTAATATCTCCGCAAACAAATTCTGTATGGTTGGAAACGTTATACTCTTTTGATTTCTCCTTTGCAAATTCAATAAATGATGAGAAAGCATCAATACCTTTTACTTTATAACCAAATCTTTTAGCTAAAGAAATACCAAGTATACCTTTACCGCATCCAAGATCTAAAATCCTTGTCGTTTCCTTAGGAAGATTTAATGATAATATTTCTTCAACGGTCTGATCAGGATAAGAACCCAATGCCCAGAGATCCTGCAGCAGATAAGGTAAGAATTCTACAACTTCAATTTCAGCTTCATATGCATCTGCAATTATTTTTAAGTTGTCCATAAGTTTAAATTATTTATTGTTGTTTTGAATAAGCAATACTCATCAGGGTATTATTGAGTTACTAATTCTTCCAGTCTTTCAACACTAAAAGAGTTTTCGTGGTATTCTCCCATCCATCTTCTGCAGCGGTTGGCGTTTAAAGGTACTCCAACTACAGGAATCCCATGTTTAATGCATTTCCTCATTCCATTAATAAGTTCGGGAATGCATGCAATACCAAGCACTCCGATTGAGCCGTACTTTTTAAGCAATTGCCTGAATAGATTTTTCAAGTTTATTTCCATCCAGATGTAAGGAGTAATATTTTTTTCTCTTAAAACTTTAGAAGCAAGGTTGATAAAACAATTTTTAGAACAGCCTTTACAAACCTGATCAATTCCATCAGATTCTGCCTTGCAATTTTTATTCAGATCTCTTAAACAATGGGGAAGAAGTGCAAACCTGTAATTGCAGGAAAGAAATCTTTGTCTGTTAATTCTGTTTACAATTTCATACTCAAGCATGTAGATGTGATAATTTTTTTCTTTTGTCCGCAGTGTCCTGTCAAAGTTCAGAATTGATAAATCCCGGATATGGTTTTTGACTTCTTTTGTATAGATACTTAAATGATTGTGTACATTAATTCCTGATTCCTTACTATATTCTGCAAAGAATTCTGAGACATAATCTTTTATTGGTTTATGATTATCGATTTGATTTTCAATCTCACTTATATCGTAGTACTCAATAAATTTGTCTGCAAGTTCCTTGATAAAAAGATAATATCTTTCAGTGCTCTCTGAATCGCCAAAAAGCGAATAAGTTTTACCCTGAACTGGAGTATATTTCATCTCTGATTTATTAATCATTGTTGAAAAAGTATAGTAGTGAATTTTTTAAAGTTCTTCACAGGAATATCTGGAAATGTTTGATAGGATTAAAAGCAGGCATTAAGCCACTTTGGATATTCTTAAATTTTTACCATTTATTTCAGGCAAGCTAAGATTTTTTGAGACTCTAATTAAAATCCATTCTTCTAATGTTTCTCTTAATTCATTCCTGCATTGTTCAAGAGTTACAGCATTTGCATAAACTCCTTCAAATCCTGGTATTTCACCATAAAAAGAATTATCGTCATTCAGCTTATCATAAGTAGCTTTATCCAATGCCGAGTTGATATAATCAAGTAACATTCTTCACCTATTAATTTATCTGTAGGCAATTTATTAAATGAATTTTACTGCTGCAAGAAAAATTCCGGAAAAGTCCCTTCAAGGTTCTCACAGCGGATTATATGAAAAACCTTGAAGGTCCTCATTAATTTTTAAATACTAGAAACAACGTTCAGTCCCCAGCCGGTGGCTGGTAAACTTCAAGGTCTTTGATGAATGCAAACTGAGGACCCTGCCTGCCGGATTCATAAATTCATTGAACAGGCAAGGCAGGCTTGAAGGTGTTATCTCATTTAGCAGCCAACTCAAGTTTTAATGTCAGTTTTTCATCACCGCGCATAACAACAATATCAACTTTATCACCGGGTGCAAATTCATTCATAGCATACATATAATCGTAAATGTTGCTTACTTTTTTCCCGCCGAAATCAATAATGATATCACCGGCTTTCATACCTGCTTTCTGTGCAGGACTTCCTTCTGTAACACCGCTTATTTTATATCCGTCAACCTGTGCTCCGAAATCAGGAGTAGTGCCTATATAAACTTTAAATGAGGTTGATCCCGTTCCCATATCTTTTCGGGGAATGTTAACATAGTCAGGTTTGGTATCAAGGTTATCAATATAATCAGCAACTTCGAAGACGTACTTCAATACTTTTTCTTCACCGTTGTTATTTATTGTTTCAGCATCATCGCTGGGGCGATGGTAATCTGAATGTGTTCCTGTCCAGAAGAACAATACCGGAATTTCCTTAGAATAGAATGAAGTATGATCGCTTGGTCCGAATCCTTCATCATTAAAAGATAATTTGAAATTGAAATCCTTGTTAAAGTTATTCAGCATTTCTTTCCATATTTTGGAAGTGCCTGCGCCGTAGACCATTAAGCTTTGTTCTTCATTCAGCCTGCCGATCATATCCATATTTATCATGGCAGCAACGGATTTTGCAGGAATAGTAAGATTCTGTGCAAAATAATTTGAGCCGAGTAATCCAAGTTCTTCACCAGAGAAAGCAGCAAAGATAATGCTTCTTTTAAGTTTGTCTTTCATTGATGAAAACTTTTCTGCCAATTCTAAAATGCCGGTAGTACCAGAGGCATTATCATCTGCACCATTATGAATCTGTTTATCTTTACCACGGTACAATGAGCCGGTCTCACCGTATCCAAGGTGGTCGAAGTGAGCGCCGATTATTATATATTCATTCTGAAGAACCGGATCACTGCCTTTTATAATGCCGGCTACATTAATTCCTTTTGCCTCGACCTGATTTACCTCGGTTCTGATAGTCACTTTTGTATTCTTCAAAACAAAGGAGGAAGGTTTTTTTGATTGATTTAGTTTTTCCTGAAATTCTCTTAAATCTATATTCTCGGCCGCAAAAATCTTTTCTGCAAATGATCGTTTGATCTGAACAGCTGCAAGATCTTTGATACCCTGAGCGCCATCGTACTTAAAGCTTGTAAATGAATCTTCATCATCCTTGGGTATAAATCCGTTTACAAAAATTATAGCTTTTGCTCCTTTTTCTTTTGCGGTTTTTGCTTTTAGCCGTAAATCAGAATATTTATCAAACTTAGATTTCGGATTTTCAACATCCGGATTATAACGAAAAGCGAGAACGATTTTATCTTTAACATCTATTCCCTCAAAGTCATCGTACTTTAGTTCTTTTGCTGTGATAGAATAACCGACAAAAATTACTTCACCGGAGGCTTCAAGATTATCCGTAAAAGGAGTGGGAATAAAATCTTTCTTCAGTTCCAGTTCGAATTTTTCACCTGCAATTTCAAGTTCAATCAGATTATTCTTTGTTGCATCAAGTCCTGATATAAAAGGGTAATATTGGAAATAGTCATTATCAAACAGTGATGAGAGATTGTACTTCTTAAATTCACCTGCAATGTAATCAGCCGCAAGTTTTAATCCTTTTGTGCCGGTTAATCTTCCTTCAAGTTCATCTGAAGCAAGGTAGGTTATATGTCCTTTAATTTCACCTGCGGTTATTTCGGGATTGTCTTCATTAGCTGGTTGAGCAAAACAATTACAAAGATTTATTAAATACATCAAAGCCATTATTCTCAAAACAGATTTCATTATTTCCTCTTTTATCTTTACTGAAAAAATTAGTAAATAAAATTATTAATACAAAACATTGTCAGTCAACCCAATCCGCTATAAAAATATTCGTATCGTTTGTTCCTTTGTTATATCTATTTGATGCGAACACAAGACGCTTTCCATCTTTTGTAAACATCGGGAAACCGTCGAATGATTCGTTAAAGGTTATCTGCTCAAGCCCGGTTCCATCGATGTTAATCATATAAAGGTCAAAATTCATTCTGTTGTTTTTGCTGTTTATGTTTGATGAAAAAATTATTCTTTTTCCATCAGGATGAAAGAATGGAGCAAAACTCGCTTTACCGAAATTTGTAATTTGTTTGTTGTTATTTCCATTTGCGTCCATAGTATAAATCTCAAGTGCTGTTGGTCTAACCAAACCTTCTTTTACGAGTTCATCATAATCCTTAAGATCATTTACAGTTTTTGGGCTGCTTGCCCTGTAGACTATTTTTGTACCGTCAAGTGAAAAGAAAGCACCGCCATCGTAACCTTTATGATGTGTTAACCGTTCCTGGTTTTTACCATCAATATCCATCACATAAAGCTCAGGGTCGTTATCTCTTGTTGAAGTAAAAATAATTTTATCACCTTTTGGAGATACTGTTGCTTCAGCATCATATCCGGGAGAATCTGTAATTCTTCTTACATTTGAACCATCTGCATCAGCGAAAAAAATATCGAATGAGTCATATAATTTCCAGACGTAACCTTTTGATCTGTCCGGCGGAGCAGGGCATTCCGCATTAGCAAGATGAGTTGAAGCATAAAGTATAGTAGAATCGCCGGGAAGAAAATAAGCGCAGGTCGTTCTTCCCTTACCTGTTGAAACCAGTTTTTTATTGCTTCCGTCAATATCCATCGTAAAAATCTGGTCACATTTCAGGTTATCAACTGTGGATTGAAAGATTAATTTATCCTCATCAAATGAAAGATATGCTTCAGCGTTTTCACCACCGTTTGTAAGCATCCGTATATTTTTTAAATGCTTCTCGCCGTTTGAAAGTAATGAATCACTTTGCTGTGCGAAATAAGTGAAATTGAATAATGCAAACATCAATAAAACGATTCTCATTTAACTCCCGGTTTTTGTTTTATTGTATAACCTTAAACAGAAAGAAAAAATTCAAAATCAAATAAAGATTTGTGCTAATATTCCGCCAATAGTGAATGCGAAGATCCAGGTGCCGGTCCAGATTACTAATCCCTGTTTAATTCCTCTTTCTTTTAACATAACAACAAAAGAAGCAATGCATGGAACGAATAAGGTTATTGTTGTTATTGCTACTGTAATTTGCATTGGAGTCAGGTGCATGTCAAATAAACCGGCAGCGCCAAAATCTCTTCTTATCATTCCCATTACAAAAGCATTTGCAGCCTCTTTAGGAAGCTTAAGCCATAGTGTAGTAAACGGAGATAAAATCTGCTGCCAGACATCCAGGATTCCTGTCATATCCATAATTCCGATACCAACTGCACCAACAAAAAACCAGAAGCTTGCTTCCTTCATAAATCCGTAAGTACGGAAAAACATTTTCTTAATAATGTTATCAAACCTTGGAATACGCATAGCGGGTAAATCAATTAGCAACGGAGAACTTTCACCTGGTAAAGTTTTATGGAGAATGGTTGAGAGAGATATTAAAGTGATTAAAATTGTAGTTATATAAATGATAAACGGAATGAGTCCTGCTTGGCTCATTAAAACTGCAATAACTGCAAGCTGGGCAGAGCAGGGAATTACGAATTGTAAAATAGCTGTTGCTATAGTTTTCTCCCGCTCGGTTCCCAATAGTCTTGTTGTAATTGTTGCCATCGTTACGCAACCAAATCCCAACAATATTGGAATTACAGCCCTGCCGTTCAAACCGATTTTACTTAATGTCCTGTCTAACAGTGTCGCAAGTCTCGGAAGGTAACCGGAATCCTCAAGTAAAGCCATCACGAAATAAAAGCCGACAACAAGTGGCAGCAGAAGAAAGCAAAGGTATGTTATAGTCATCGTTATTATTCCGAACTCACCAAAGAACAATTTTACCCAAGGATTTTTAAAAGTAAATTCTGTGGTCGAGTTATGCGGAGCAGAATAGATCTCAAATTCTTTTGCAAGTTCAGGATATGATTTCAGTCCATCATCAAAGCTGAAGATTTTTGAATCAATTATGACATCATTATCATCAATACAGTCAACACGAATATCAACTGGAGTATATTTCCCGACAAATGATTTTAAATGATATTCGAATTCACCTTTACCAAGAACATTTTCAGTGTAATTTACAACTCTTTGGGAAATAAAATCCCCAATGAAAAAATAAACGAGAACCAGAATGAAAAACAAAATAGGTAATCCGGTAGTTGGGTGAAGCGAATAAGTGCCAAGCTTGCTAAAGAATTCACCTTTCTTAGAATCTTCCGACTCAACTTCACTGATTATTTCATTTACCCGGTTTCTTCTTTCAATATAAATTTTTTCACGGGAGTCTGCATTACCGGGTTTAACGCCATGTTTCTCGGCTACAAATTCATCACCTTCAAGAATCATTAATGCTTCTGCCTGCGAACCGACAATATTTAATGTTTTGTGCAGCAGATGGTGAAGTTGTTCAGGCTGGTTTCCTTCTCTTGCATTTTTAATTGCCGAATCGAGATTTTCAAATCCTGATTTGTTAACTGCACTGGTTTCAATTACATCAACGCCAAGCAATTCGGAAAGCCGTTTAATATTAATTTTAATTTTTTTCTTCTTAAGTTCATCGGAAAAATTAAGAAGTACAGTTACCTTTTTGCCCATTTCAATTAATTGCAGAGTAAGGAATAAATCCCTTTCAAGGTGAAGAGCATTAACTACATTCAGAATTATATCGGCATCAAGAATTATATCCCGCGCAACTATCTCTTCATCATTAAATGAAGAAACACCGTAGATTCCAGGTGTGTCGAACAATTCATATCCAAGATATTTTCCTTTCGTAATAGATATTGTGGTTCCGGGGAAATTGGAAACATCTACGTACATACCGCTGAGGTAGTTGAAGAAAATCGATTTACCTACATTAGGATTTCCGGCAAGAACAATTTTAAGTTTATCATTGGTTGAAGTTTTCTCATCTGAAAAATGATGATGCTTATCATCATGCAGAAGGTTAGAATAGTCTTTACTCATTAAGCGTTGTCGTCCGGTGAAAATTTAATTTTTTTTGCGAGCGGATAACCAATAGCTATTTCCTGCCTATTTCTTTTTAATACAATTGTTCCGCCGGGTAATCTTTCAAGACAAAGAACCACCGAACCTTTAGTAATTCCAAGCCGGATTAGTTGAGCCTTTTCAATACCGTCCGGCAGCGTTGCAATTATTACTTTCATCCCTTTTTTAACTGTATCAAGAGTTTCGCTTTTCAGCTTGTGCTTTACATTCTTTTTCGTCATTACATTTTACAAATATATTAATTGAGTAATCCCTGAATTCGAAATTGTTTTCTTCTGCTATTTTTCGGATTAGTTTATTCAAGCCTGAACTGTTAAATTCCACAATTCTTCCGCATCTTGAACACACAAGATGGTCATGATTTTTGTTTGGAGTTATTTTTTCATACCGCTGGGTTTTACCTCCGAAATTCCTTCTTAACAGGAGGTTACATTTTTCAAGTAGGTCAAGAGTATTGTAAACCGTTGCCCTGGAAACATTCGACTTATTATTTTTTAATTCCAAGTAAAGCTCATCAGCGGCAAAGTGACCTTTTTGTACTAAAGCAGCTTCCAGCACTTCAATCCTTTCAGGTGTTACCCGGTGAGTAGAGCTTTGTTTCAGGTAGTCGAAAAATATTTTCTTTGCAATTTCGATCTGGTTATTTCTCTTATTTAGATTTAGTCCACGTAAAAATAGATTTTTTGGATATAGATGTCAATAAATATTATTTCTTCCCAAATGAAATTATTTTAGTTAAAAGTTTGTTGAATTAATGAAATTTTTAAGATTTTTATAACAAACAAAAGAAAATATAAAGGAGAACCATATAATGAATAAGTCATTTGAGATTATACAGCGCGTTGGAGTTTCAAACGAAAGTCTTACAGAGGCTATTAAAAGCGTAGTCCTGGAAGCACACACTGAAAAACCTGTTAGCTGGTTTAATGTACTTGAACAGAGAGGAAGAGTTAACGAAAAAAATATTATTGAATTCCAGGTAACGGTAGAGATTGGCAGAAAACTAAACTGATAACGGTTGTAGTTTTATTCCAAATGAATTTAAACATAATCATAACAAAAAAATAGAATATTGAGGTTAACATGCTTAAAGTTGGAGACAAAGCTCCTGATTTTACTTTAAATGATAAAGACGGAAATAAAGTATCGTTAAAAGATTTTAAGGGTAAGAAGTTGGTTTTATATTTCTATCCCAAGGATAATACTTCCGGATGTACCAAAGAAGCCTGCGATTTCCGGGATAACTTAAAATCATTTTCAAAACTGAACGCCGAAGTTATAGGTATTAGTGCAGACAGTGAAAAATCTCATACATCTTTTACCGAAAAATATAATCTTAATTTCAGATTATTAAGTGATCCTGATAAAGACGCAATTCAAAAATATGATGTGTGGAAAGAGAAAAGTATGTATGGTAAAAAATATATGGGAATTGAAAGAACAACTTATCTGATTGATGAAAAAGGAAAAATCAAAAAGATATTTAATAAAGTTAAGGTTGATGACCATATTTCAGAAGTGCTTAAAGAGATGGAGAAATAAAACAGAAAATGATTTATGCAACACGAAGAGAAACATTTTCAGCTTCTCACAGGCTGCATCAGGATAATTTAACAGAAGAAGAAAATTCCAATTTATACGGTAAATGCAACAACAAATTCGGCCATGGGCACAATTATATTCTGGAAGTTGTTGTTGCAGGTGAAATTGATCCTGCAACCGGTTACCTTATCGATCTGAAAAAATTAAAATCGATTATCAGAGAAAATGTAATTGATAAATTAGATCATCATCACTTAAATTTTGATGTTGAATTTATGCAGGGTATAATTCCAACCACGGAAAATCTTGCTGTTGAAATATGGAAGCAGCTTGTAGATAAAATTCCGCATGGAAAATTGTATTCCGTAAAAATCTTTGAGACTGAAAATAACTATATCGAATATAAAGGATAAAAAATTGAAACTTGATTTGATCGAAACTCAGGTAAAGCATCTCCTGGAAGAAATAGGAGAGGACCCAAACAGAGAAGGTTTGCTCAAAACTCCGCACAGGGTTGCAAAAGCATATGAATTTCTTACCAAGGGTTACACGCAGGATGTAGAATCCATTATCAATGGTGCAATCTTTGAAGAAAAGTATGATGAAATGGTAATTGTTAAGGATATTGATTTCTTCAGTATGTGCGAACATCATATTTTACCTTTTTATGGGAAGGTTCATATTGCGTACATACCAAACGGAAAAATAGTTGGGTTAAGTAAAATTCCAAGAATAGTTGACATATTTGCCCGCAGATTACAGGTGCAGGAAAGAATGACGCAGGAAATTGCCGATACGCTGGATCAGTATCTTCAACCTAAAGGAGTTGGGGTTGTATCCGAAGCAAGGCATATGTGTATGATGATGCGCGGTGTTGAAAAACAAAATTCAATTGCAACTGCTAGTGCAATGCACGGAATATTTAAAGAGGATGCGCGAACCAGAGGTGAGTTCCTGAATTTAATTACCACAAATAAATTATAATGAAAGAATCAAAAAGCAGAATCTGGGTTACCGGTGCAAGTTCCGGGATAGGTAAATCCACAGCCAAAGAATTTGCAAGAATAGGCTGTGATGTTATTGTATCTTCAAGAAGACACTCAGTACTTGAAATTATTAACAGGGAACTGAAGGATGAGAATTTATCCGTTACAGTTGAACCTTGTAACGTTGCTTCTTCTTCTAATGTTGAAGCTGCCGCAAAAAAGATTTTGGAAAACGGCAGGATTGACTGCCTGATCAATAATGCAGGTATTACTTCATTTAAGACTGCCGAAGAGAATAAGATTAAAGAGATAAAAGAAATAGTTGAGGTCAATCTTCTTGGGGCAATTTATTGTATCAAATCAATTCTTCCTAAAATGATTGAAGAAAAAAATGGTACAATAATAAATGTTCTTTCGGTGGCCGCGGAAAAAGTTTTTACAAAAAGCAGTGCCTATGCTGCATCAAAAGCAGGTTTGCTTGCTTATTCAAATTCATTAAGAGAAGAAGTGCGAAAATATAACATCAGGATAATCAATATTTTACCAGGTGCAACTAGTACGACAATGTGGTCAAATAAAATATTGGAAGAGCATGGTGCAAGAATGATGAATCCGGACGACATTGCTCATTTGCTTGTTTCAACTTTTTTGCAAAGCAAGAATATTGTTACTGAAGAAATTACAGTTAGACCGATACTGGGTGACCTTTAATCCTTTACTTATCAAAGTGATGGTAGAGTATTTAAAAAAATAAAAGGCGGAAGTACCGCCTTTTATTGATGAGTGACTACCTGCAGATTTTATTCCTGACGTGTTCTCTGAAATGCTTCAGATTACCTTTCAGCTTATGCCCGAAACCGGCAGACAACGGTGAACTGTTCTTCCAGATTTCTTTTTGTTTATCATCTAAAAGCTTATAAGATTCTAACCACATTTTCATTCTGGATTCTTTAATCTTAGCCTGCAGATCGCTTATTTTGGAAGAGAGTGAAAGAATTTTAGACTCGTCAAGATTCGTATTTTTCATCTCATCTTTCAGGTCAATTCTTAATTTCTGCTGGTCAGCTTTAAGATCAATAATTTTTTTCTGATGCTCGCTTCTGATCTTCGAAAGTTCATCTTTCTGTTTGTCGGTCAGATTTAATTCTTTAACTATATGCTTTAATTTTGGCTGGTCATTGAAATTATCATCCTGTTCAGCAAAACTTTTTGCAGGTGAGATAGCAAGCAGCGCTGCAAACAAATACAAAACTATTTTTTTCATTTTTAACCTCTTGTTTATTGTAAATTATCAATTCTGTCTTTTGGACAATTGTAAATTCAGACTGGTTTAACCCCAAGAAAAAATTTTTACAAATTCTTTGGCTAATGATTTTTATATGCCGGTTTTTTAATATTGGAGTGGCAATTAAACCTAATTCGATTTTTATATGTCAAAGATGATGAAGTAATTTGAATTTATGGAAGTAGACCAGGATTTTATAAATATACGGGCATTTGTTGCTGGTGATGAAAAAGCATTTAATCTGCTTGCTCAAAAATATCAGAAAAAGATTTACTGGCATGCAAGAAGAATGCTTGGTAATCATCTTGATGCGGATGAAGTTACACAGGAAGTCCTGATTGTTATTTATAACCAGTTAAAAAAATTTAATTTCAACTCTGCTTTGTATACATGGATATACAGAATTACATCAACAAGGTGTATTAACTTTATAAAGAAGCAAAAAATTAAAAAGTTCTTTTTCCTTGATGATGAAGAGAATATTGATTTGAAATACAATGAAGACATTCTTGTTAACCTTGAAGCAAAAGAAAAACTTAAAAAGCTGGATAAAGTGCTTGCTAAACTTCCAACCAAACAGAAAGAAGTGTTTTCTTTGAGACATTTTGAAGAGTTGTCTTATGAAGAAATTGCAGAGATAACCGGAAAAAGCATTGGTGGATTGAAAGCAAATTATTTTCATGCATTAAAAAAAGTGATGGAGATGTATGGTGATGAAAAAGATTGATGAGAAAATTTTATTGTTCCTTTCAGGAAACCTGGATGAAACAAAACAACTTGAATTGAAACAGGAGATTCAGGATTCTCCTGAACTGAAAGAACAATTGTTCTTTTACAAAGAAAAGTTGAAAGAGCTAAAAGATGTTTCTGATACTACAATAAATGATGTTTATTTCAGAAATCTTGTTGTAAGAGCTAAATCAAGATCAAAACCGACAGCCAGAAAGCTTTTGAGTTATAAACTTGCTTATCCTTTCCCGGTAATTATTGTTTTAGCTGTTGTCCTTTATTTTACCGGCAGAAATTCAAGCAGCTTTGATAAAGCTCTTACTGATTTGCCGGAAAGCTACACGACTTCAATAATAAATGAAATAGCGGAAGAGAATGATGATATATATAGCCAGGACATTATTGATACCTCCTCGGTTGAAATTATTACTGCAAATATTATCTCAAATAATGATTTGGGAGAGAAAATAAATTCTGCAAGCATTAGCTTTTCTTCAGATGAATTGAATTCAAACTTGACTGATGAAGAGATTAACGAGATTTATAATGAAATGTTAAAAACAAAAATATTATAGAGAATATTATGAAAACGAAATTACTTGTCTTTGCATTACTTCTGACTGTTATGGTAACCGCACAAACGCAGCATAAAAGAATGAACCATATGCAGAAGGTTAAAAACAAAATTGAGGAGCTTGAAAAAATCAAGTTGATTGAGATTCTTGACCTAAATGATGAAGCTATGATTAAATTTTTAAACAGGCGAAAAGATTTTATAGAAAGGAATAGTCAGCTTGAAGAAAAGAAGAATAAGCAAATCGACAACCTGAGAGAAAGTATAGATAATTTAGATGAGCAAAAAGGAAAAGTAATGATTGATGAAATCCTGGCGACCGATGAAGAAATTGTAAAGAACAGACGGGAATTTGTCTATTCGTTGAAAGATTTATTAAATAATAAACAAATTGCCAAATTCATCATCTTCGAAAGAAACTTTAAGAAAGAATTAAAAGAATTGTTGCTTAAAAAAAGAACCAATTGAGTTTGGACAAGTATTGATTTTTAGCGGTTCAAAACCTATCTTTTGTGCGTTAAAATTGCGGAAGTGGTGAAATTGGTATACACGCCATCTTGAGGGGGTGGTGCCACGTCGGCGTGCGGGTTCA
>QZKB01000098.1 GCA_003599415.1 Ignavibacteriales bacterium
AGAATAAAATTTTATTCTCCGGTACTTGTAAACGAATTAAGATTAAATCCTGCCTTGCTCCTTTAACCTTGCAACAATATTTTCCATTTCTGTTACAAGATTATCAAACCGCGTTAGTGCAGCTTTATATGGCTCTTCTCTTGTCATATCAACACCGGCCTTTTGCAGTAAAGATACCGGGTAATCACTTCCACCTGCTTTAAGCATAGTAAGATATTTTTCAAGCGCACCTTCTTTACCGGATTTAAGATTCTGAAACAAAGCCATAGAAGAAATTAGACCGGTACTATACTGGAATACATAAAAATTTAAGAAGAAATGAGGAACGTTTCCCCATTCGCATGCGATATAATCATCTACCTGCGTAACGCCTTTGTCGTGTCCGTAATATTCGCGGGTAAGGCTTAAATACTTTTCGTCTAGCCATTCGGCCGTAAGGGATTTTCCTTCCTCAACCTGGCGGTGCATTGCAAGTTCATAATCGGCAAATAAAGTCTGTCTGTAAATTGTAGCTCTGGCACCGTCAAGATACTGATCAATTATATATAGCTTGAAGAGATCATCCTTTTCATTTTTCAGCATGTAATCCATTAATAAATTTTCATTGAATGTGGATGCAATTTCTGCAGAGAAAGTTGTGTAGTTTGAATTTATGTACGGTTGTTCTTTTGATGAAAGATATGAATGCAATGCATGACCCAGTTCATGCGAAAGTGTTGCAACCGCATCATATTCTCCATTATAATTCATTTTAATGTAAGGATGAACGTCATAAATTCCGCCGGAGTAAGCGCCGGTTTCTTTATCCTTATTTGGATAAACATCAATCCAACGATCATCAAATGCCTTTTCAACAACTTTGCAATAATTTTCTCCCAATGGTTTGTATGAATTCAACAGAATATCTTTTGCCTCATCATAAGTAAATTGTTTATCAACATTCTTAACGGCAGAAGCATAAACATCATCATACCTGAAAACCGGCAGACCAAGTAATTTCTGTTTCAGCTTAAGATACCTGTGCAGAGGTTCAAGATTATTTTTAACAGAATTAATTAAAGTGAGATAAACTGTTGTATCTATATTATCAGCATATAAGCGGGACTGAAGACAGCTTTGGTAATTTCTTACTTTTACATTAAAGAGATGCTGCTTCATTCCGCCATCAAATAAAGCTGCAAGAATATTTTTATACTTCTTGTGGTTATTCCAGAATGTTCTCATTATAAGCGAACGGTCATCCGGATTTTTTGATGAACGAAGCAGGAAGTAATTCATATAATTAAGTGCAACTTTCTCACCAGTAGAAAGTGTAACCTCCGGTGAAATTTTATCGACATCATTAAGTATGGATGCCGCATCTGCAATTGATGAAGAATATAAACCAGTCAGCGAAATAATTTTTTCCTGTTCCATCGGAAGTATGTGTTTGCGAGCTCTTATAATTTGTTCAATGAAAAAGTGGTACTGGCCAAGTTCAGCATTTTCCTTCAAATATTTTTCGATAGTCTCATCTTTCATTTTAAGAATATCATCATTTATAAAAGTAAGCTTAACACCGGCATCAACCTGCATTGCCTGGATCTCGCCTTTCATTATCTGATATTTTGAATTGCTCATTTCCATATCGTATTGTCTCTTTGCATAATCATAAAGTTTCTGTAATTTCATATATGCTTCATCAATTGATTTTAACATTGCAAGCATATTTGCAGAGGATTCAGTCCAGCTTTTGGACTTTATTGTAATCTTTTCGAGTATACTTTTCAACGCTTCCTTATCTTTTTGCCATGCATCATCATTCATATAAATGTCTTCAATTTTCCACTTAAACTCTTCGGGTATATCTTTTCTTAAAGTGTTTGAATAATCCGGGATCTTTTTTTCCTGCGGTGTTGAGGATACCTGCATAAAAAGCAGAGTAACTATGAAATATTTTAAAACCGAGCGCGACATAAATTTCTCCGTTAAAAATTAGTTAAATCAGAAAATCCACTTATTACTTGTTCTGTAAAGTATTTTTAGCTCTTTCAAAATTTCTTTGAAATGTTGAAAGGAAAGGATGATTTATTGCTTTGCCAATTGTATAAGCCTTGTCGTAGTTCTTTAAAGCAAGTTCATAATTGGTCATGTTTTCGTAGGCTTCTCCAAGGCTGTCGTATACATTGGCTGATTCAGGATATAGTTCTACATTCTTCTTGAAGATATTAACTGCTTCATCATAATTCTTTTTTTGAAGAAAGTAGTAACCAATATTATTTAAAGCGGCTTCCTGGGGTAAAACATCAAAACCAAACTTCTGGGATAATTTTTTATAATGATTAAGAACACTATTCAAACCCTTACTTGCAACATCATCCGGTAAATTCCATCCCAAGAAAATTTTATTTAATCCGTCGTACACTGCAAGAAGGAATTGCGACCCGTGATTCTCGTTAGGCATTAGTTTATAATTCCAGGTGAGATCTTCAGGTGCTTTAGTTTTTAGTATTTCATTAAACCTGTTAAATGTTGTTAATAAATCCTGCTGCTCAAGCGATCCAGCAGTAAAATAGATTTCCTTTTTAAGCGAGGTGTGAATAGGCAATTCTTTATTAATAAAATCCACAAGAAAATTATTATGATAAATTACCCAGGGACTAACGGCAATAAATGAATTGAATAAACCGGGTTCTTTAAGCATTGTGTAAAAGCAGTACATTCCTGTAAGAGAATGACCAATCATAATGCGGTAGGGAAGCGTTCTGTATTTTTCTTCAATCATCGGAATTAATTCTTCTTTAAGAACTTTAAGAAAATTATCTGCCCCGCCGCTGCCGGCAACTGTTACATCTGCAATTGGAGTGAAATCTCTGTTCCTGAAAGTGTTTGGAACACCGACAAGAATCATTTCCGGGGCCATATTATTTCTTGCGAAAAATTGTAACAGCCCTGCCGTATAGCTAAAATGTCCCTCACCGTCCATTAAATAAACCACAGGATAATTTGCCTTTGCTGTGCTATATGAATCCGGCAGATACACCTGAATTGTCCGTTCTTCATCAAGTATTTTTGAATTAAGAGTGATGTTGTTCCCGATTATGATATTACCGGTTTGACTGTATAACTGATTTCCGGAAAATATTAAAAACAAGCAGCTAAAAAACAGAATTGAAGTAAAGAATTTAAAATGCATTATTACACCTTTTATTTCTCTAAAAATTATTTTTGTTTGACGTACGAAATCCTTTTTGGGCTATATTTTTAAGCAGAATTTCCGATAATAATTACATATATAGACCTCTTTTTCTACAAGAGGTTATATTTACAGTTAAAAGGTTATGAGTTTTAATTGCCTATAAAAAGAATAAACTTTTGCAGCTATTTTTTTTATATTTGCCTTGCAAAAAATGAGGATAATACTACTTGATTAAATCCGGACGAAAAATTTTCCAGTATGTTATAAATCTTGTAAAAATTGTTCTCCTTATATTTGTAATCATTTCTTACTCACCAATCAATTCACTTTGTCAGCCGGATACATTTAAAGTTAAGTTGAAAGAACTTAGCGGTAAGAAATATGTAGATTATGTAGCAGGCGTCTTGTCTGAGCATAATGAAAAAGAAGTTAAAGAGTATTTTCCGTATGCAGAAGAGGCTTTACTGCAGTCAAGAAAGATTGGTTATAAATCCGGCGAAGCGGATATATTGTTCGAAATGAGTTTAATGTATTTTACACGGGAAGATTTCAGGAAATCACTTGATTGCGGAATTAAAGCATTAAATATTAGAAAACAGCTTAACGACAAATCCAAAATTGCCCGCTCATACACATACCTTGCTATCAACTATGAATACTTCGGTAAGTATGACACCGCAACTTCATTCTTATTTAGAGCTATCAGGTTTGCAGAAGAGGGTAAGAGTCAGAAAGAATTAGCTAACGCTTACAACGCTCTTGGAATTTTAAACTATGTACTTAAAAATTATCAGTCCGCATTGGAATATACAGATAAAGCCCTGTTAATAAGAGAAACAATAGGTGATAAGCGCGGAATAATGAGTTCGCTTGAGAACTTCGGCTTGATATATATGAACCTTAAGGAGTATGAAAAAGCAATTACATACCACACTAAAATACTTAATATAAAAAGGGAAATTGGTTCTAAAGAAGAAATTGCCGGTACTTTGGATAATCTTGGTATTTGCTATATGCGGCTGATGAACTTCACGAAAGCGCTTTCATATTTTAACGAATCGCTTGCTATCAGAAAATCCACCGGAGGGAAAAGAGCTTTAGCATCATCATATAGTCAGCTTGGTACATTATATAGTTTGCAGGGTAACCACAATAAAAGTCTTGAGTTTCTGTTGCAGTCTTACAAACTAAGAAAAGAGGTGGATGATAACCGCGGAATGATTTCTTCTCTAAAAAAAATTACGGCGGAATATGAAGCGATTAGAGATTTTACAAACGCATATAAATATTCGGAACTATATCATTCACGCCAGGACAGCACCTTTAATGAAAACTCAATGAGGCAGATTAACGAAATGGACAGCCGTTTCAAATCTGAGTTAAAGGATAAAGAGATTTCACTTCTTCAAAAAGATATTGATATTGAAAGAAAGAACAGGATACTATACATAGCCACCGTTGTACTTGCAACGTCAATAGCTCTTTTCTATTTCTTTTCAGCCAGAACAAAAAAGAAAACAAACTTACTGCTGCTTAAAAAGAACGAAGAAATATCTCAGCAAAAAGAAGAATTATCCTTGCTTAATTCAAAACTGAAAAAGAGCAACACGGACAAAGATAAATTGTTTTCAATTATCGCGCACGATCTTAAAAATCCATTCACCGCAATGCTGGGTCTTTCGGAAATTCTTAAGTTTGAATTTACTACAATGAGTGATATTGACAAGTTGAAAATGATTAACGGTATATATGATTCTTCAAGAAATACTTACAGGCTGCTTGAAAATTTACTACAGTGGTCGCGCCTGCAAACCGGTAGGATTGAATTTAATCCTGAATTAATTGATTTGTACAAAGCAGTAGTTGATGCGGTTGAATTATTTAAAACTTCAGCCTCGGCTAAAGGAATAATGATCAGGAATAATCTAGTACCCGGAATTGTAGCACACGGGGATACTTTTATGGTAAATACAGTGCTAAGAAATTTACTTTCTAATGCGGTTAAGTTTTCTCATCACGGCGGAAAAGTTATTATAAATTTCACACAGACGGCAGATTCAATTCAGCTTGAAATATCCGATACCGGAATCGGTATGAACGAAAAAGAAATACACGGTGTTTTTGAAAGTGACAAAGTTATGGTTAAAAAGGGCACTTTAAATGAGGAGGGAACCGGTCTTGGATTAATTCTCTGTAAAGAATTTGTTAAGAAGAACAGGGGAGAAATATGGGTAAACAGCGAACCGGGAAAGGGAAGCAAATTTTTTGTTAAACTGCCTGTTAATGGGGCTAAGGCGTAACCTCTTAATTCAAGTTACCCTTTTTTGTAATTTTTAGATCGCTGTCAGGCAAGCTTTAACTTTTCAAGCAGAAGTTTGTAGCGTAAATCATTGCTGTGTTTTTTAAATACGGGTACGATTTTAATAAATATTAAACCACCGATTCTTTCTTCATACGATTTATCAAGGTATTCAAACATTTTTTCTTTATTACCAAGAGCCGCATATATGTAAGCCAAGGATAGGCTATTGGAAGGGCCTTCTTTCCTGTCATTTTTATCTAAAAGAATCTTTAAATGCTTTTCTGCCCGGTGTCTTGCTCCTGCAAGAGCATATGCAAATCCAATCGTACCTGCTTCACATTCTTTGTCGTTGGAAAAATCAATACCATCCAAAATTTTAATTGCTTTATTGTGCTCACCTTTTGATAGATAGGCATAGCTAAGATGGATTTTTGCATTTATAAAGTTAGGTTCCAGTTCGAGCGCTTTATTTATCTGTTCAATTGCATCATCATACCTTCCGGCAAAAATGTACATCTCACCAAGGCTGCTTAGTAAGTTTGGAGATAATGGATCAAAAGACAAAGCAATTTCCATTTCCTTAACAGCTTCTTCAATATCACCCTGAACAGCAAGGTAGATTGAGTAAGGATGATGCACTATTGATGAACCAAAATTTAATTCCATTGCTTTTTCAAAGGAGTTTAATGCACCGTCCCAATCCCATTCATGAAAAAGTTTTACTATTGCTAAAGAGATGTGAGATTCTGCTAGGCTATCATCAAGTTCAAGGGATTTTATTGCCAGTTCCTTAGCGGTTATATAAGCGGAGTGAACCGGAATTCTTCCCATCGCACTTAATACAGTATAACAATTTGCTAATCCTGAATAAGGTAAAGCAAAAGTCGGTTCTACGTTTATTGCTTCTTCAAAATAGCTTATTGCCTTTTGAAAGTCTGGGTATGACCATTTGTTAAAATGATATAATCCCTTTAAGTAAAGATTATACACATCAACATTCCTTGTATGTGACTTAACAAAAGTTTTTTGTTGTAATTCTTTGTCCTGCTTCGGGGCAAATCTGCCTGCAATCTGTTTTGAAATTTCATCCTGTATTACAAATATATCTTCCAGACTTCTATCGTACACTTCGGACCAAAGATGATAACCATCGGTAGTATTTATAAGCTGGGCGGTTATCCGGACTTTATTCCCGAATTTTCTTACGCTACCTTCAAGCACAGTACTTACATTAAGCTTGTTGCCAATTTCCCTTATGTCGATATTCTTTCCTTTAAAGGCAAACGAAGAGGTTCGTGAAGTGACTTTTAATCCTTCAATTTTTGTAAGAGCATTTATTATTTCTTCTGTAATCCCGTCACTAAAATACTCGTTATCCTGATCGGCGCTCATATTTGTAAATGGAAGCACGGCAATACTTTTAGAAGAAAAACCTGCTTTACTTTCCAGTTCACGCGGATCCGGTAAGGCAAGTCCATCGGAGTTAACTGCATATATCTCAATCGGCTTCTTAACATTTTTTAACCTGAACTCACCGATAAGAATCGTAGAGATTTCGCTGTGATTACGCAGTTCGTCATTTACTTTTTCGGATATCAAAACTCCACCGGGAACAGAAAGGGCCTGAATTCTTGAAGCAATATTAACTCCATCACCATAAACTCCTTCATCATCATAAACAATATCCCCGGCATGAATACCTATCCGGACGGGAATCTTTGGATCACATTGAAGTTCCTGCTGAATCATGATTGCGCATTTGGTTGCTTCAATTACACTTCCGAAGATTGATAAGGTGCCATCTCCGTAGAACTGCATAACTTTTCCTTTATGCTCGGTGATTTGCTTTTCCAATACCTCGCGGTGCCTGTCCCTTAATTCTTTTGCATGCTTCTCATCCTTTTGCATTAGTGAAGTATAGCCCACCATATCGGTAAACATAATTGCCGCAAGTAACCGTATTTGATAATCGTTATCCATTAACCCTGGAAGATAATTTCATAAAAAATTCAATAAAAGATAAAAAGAAAAATCATACTTTCATAGTTATTGGTCTTTATCGGTACCGGTTGTTTAGAAATATTTTCATTGAATGTTTTAATTTTAAATGTATTTTATCAATGCATTGATTTGATCTTTTCCCGAAGATATGCCTAGAAAAAGAAATAAAATCTTCGAGTATTAATAATAAATCAGGTAAGAAGATGGAACGGAAAATTATGAATACGCTGTTTGCCCCGGCAGAAAGAGCTGGACAAGAGAAAATTATGGAAGACTATTTGCTTTTCCCTAAGGAAGCTCCAATGTTTACAGTACTAAACTCGGTTCCTACAGGAGTAATAATACTTAACCAGGAACGGCAAATAGTCTTTACGAACACAGCTTTTTTAAATTTGATACATATGGAAGAGGAAAAAGAAGTGCTTGGTAGACGCCCCGGTGAAGTTCTGAACTGTACGCATGCTTTTGAATCCGAAGGAGGGTGTGGTACTACTGAATTCTGCCGTACATGCGGTGCCGTTAATTCAATTCTTATTTCGCAAAAAGGTAAAGAAAATATTCAGGAATGCAGGATTATCGAAAAACATGAAGGCAACGCATTCGATTTAAGAATTTGTAGTACTCCGCTGGAATTTAAAAATAAAAATTTCGTCATCTTTACTGTTCAGGATATTCAGAGCGAAAAACGCAGGAAAGTTTTTGAAAGGATATTTTTTCATGATATCCTGAATACGGCAAGCAGTCTAAAAGGAATTGCAGAAACAATTGAAGATGTAAATGATGAAGAGGCTGCTGAGTTTATAGAAATTCTGGGAGGTCTCTCGGATAAATTAATCGATGAGATTAACGCTCAGCGCGAATTACTCTCTGCAGAAAACAATGAATATAAAATTAATCCTGTTGGAATTTATACGGAAAGTTTTCTTGATGAGATAATTCGCTATCATAGTAGAAGTGATGCAGCACTAAATAAAAAAATAATAGTAGAAAAAGACTCTGCACATTCTAAATTTATATCAGACAAAACTTTGCTCTGGCGGGTTATTTCTAATATGGTTAAGAATGCTTTGGAAGCCTCAAAGGACGGGCAGGAAGTTAAAATAAAATGCTCTTCAACTGATTCGGAAATAATTTTTTATGTGAATAATCCAGCTTATATGGAAAGGAATATTCAGCTGCAGATTTTCCAGAGATCATTTTCAAGCAAGGGAACAGGAAGAGGCCTGGGAACTTACAGTATTAAACTGCTGACAGAACGATATCTAAAAGGTAAAGTTGGTTTTATAAGTGATAAAGAGAAAGGAACAACTTTTTTTATAAAACTTCCTGCTGAAATTAAATCTTAATTTGGAATCGGCCTGATTATTTAATAAGTTAAAACCAGTTCTTTAAATGTTTACGGTGCCCCGATTAAATCGGGGAGAATAGGGAAACCGGTTAGATTCCGGTACTGCCCCGCAACTGTAGTAGACATTAACAACTAACACATTGCCACTGTTAAATAATGAATAGCTTCTCTGCTGTTCATTTTCGGGAAGGCGTTGGTTGTTGTCTTAAGTCAGGAGACCTGCCGTAATATGTTCGTTATCAGACCTTCGTGGGTGAGGTTAGATAAAGTAAGCAAACTGATTAACAATTCGATTATTCATTCTTACTTTTATTTTTTCCCGCGGAAGGTTACAACTTTTATTCATTTATTCTTAAAAGGAGTAACTTCTATGCATAAGCCATTTTATTTTTTTGGATTTTTAATTCTTTTCTGTTCTGCTATTTTACCTCAGGCAGATAAGCAGGTCTATTCAACTGAAGAAAGAGATACCATTAAAACTTATACTCTTTCCGATGTAGTAATTACTGCAACAAAAACGAACACATCAATGCTTGAGATTGCAAGTTCCGTTACAGTTATTTCCGAAGCCGAACTTGAAAAATCCCATCGTAATTTTGTTGTTGATGTACTTGCCGAACAACCCGGACTTGCAATTGCACAGCAGGGTGGCGCAGGAAAAATTGCCCGCGTCTTTATTAGAGGCGCTAATCCCCACCACACATTAATTCTTGTTGATGGTGTTGAGGTTAACGATCCCGGTTCAGTAAGTAATGCGTTTGATTTTGCTAACCTTCTTACTTCAAATGTTGAAAGGATAGAAATTCTGCGCGGACCGCAAAGCACATTATACGGTTCCGATGCGCTTGCAGGTGTTATTAGTATTTTTACGAAAAAAGGTGAAGGCAAACCAAAGCTTTTACTTTCTGCCGAAGGTGGTTCATATAATTCATATAAAGCAAACGGGGCTGTTAACGGAACGCTTGGTCTGCTTGATTATTCTTTCAATTACTCACAGTTCAGAACGGACGGTTTTTCTGCTGCAAATGATAAGTATGGTAATACTGAAAAAGATATGTTTCAATCAAATTCTATTAATGGAAGAATCGGCGCTACCCCAGTGGAAAATCTTAATTTTAATTTTGTATTTAATTATTCAAAAAATAAAGCGGGACTTGACCAGAACACCATACTTAACATTAATAAAAAAGATGTTTATGGTGATGATCCGAACTTTATATCAAACTTTGAACAATCATTACTAAAACTTAATGGAAGCATAAACCTGTTTGATGGATTCTGGACGCAGAGCCTTAGCGCATCAACTGTTAAAATGATAAGCAAAACTACCGATGAAACCGATGCCGCTCATCCGAATATGTCATCTGTAAATTATTTTACAGGGAACAGGTTTAAACTTGACTGGCAGAATAATTTAAAGTTGGCGGATAACCATACAGTAGTTGTAGGTTTGGAAACCGAAACTGAAAAAGCTTATTCGGATTATCTCAGCGTTAGTGAATGGGGACCGTACAGTTCGGTAATTCCAAGCAGTAAAGCTACAACAACCGGAGTTTACCTTGAACACCAGTCGGGTTTATTCAATTCATTTTTTTCAACTGTGGGCGTTCGTTTGGATAAGCACGATAAATTCGGCTCGGAAGTAACTTACAGAATTGCTCCCGCTTATTTTTTACGTTTGACTGATACCAAGTTTAAAGCTACATACGGAACAGGATTTAAATCCCCGTCGTTGTATTACCTGTATGATCCAATGTACGGAAACCCGGAACTTAAACCTGAGTTAAGCAAAGGATGGGATGCAGGCATCGATCAGTTCCTGTTCAATTATTTCCTTAACATCGGGGTAACATATTTCCGGAATGAATTTTCCAACCTGATTGGCTACGACGCAAATTTTAAAACAATTAACATTGATAATGCTGAAACCAAAGGCGTTGAAATTTCTTTAAGCACAGCTTCATTTTTCAATTTTGTTCTTAAAGGAAATTACACTTACACGGAAACTAAAGATAAAAGTACCGGCAAGGATGATAGCGGCAAAGAATTATTAAGACGACCTAAAAACAAGGTAGCAATAAACCTTGTTTATGATAACAAAGATTTTAACGGCTGCCTTGAAATTGTAAACGTGGGCAAAAGAACCGATAAAGATTTTGGAGTTTACCCTGTTGCAAGGGTAGAGCTTAAAGCTTATACTCTTGTGAACCTATCGGCGTCTTACCAGTTATTTAAAAATTTAAATCTTTACGTAAAGGCAGATAATATTTTAAACGAAGACTACGAGGAAGTGCTGTTCTATGGTACACCGGAAAGATCTTTCTACGGCGGCATTAAATTTATTTTGTAGTTGCAACAAAACAGGGGAATAACGTATTTTAATAAAAAGTTATTCCCCGTTTATGAAAAAGTTAAACCCGGCTTTAATATTACTTCCTTTTATTGTGTTTGTATTTCTCTCCAATACATATGCACAGGATTATGCAAATTCAATCTCCGGTAACGTTATTGATGAAAAAAGTGAACTACCTTTACAGGGAGTTAATGTTTTTATTTCAGGATCAACATGGGGAGTGCATACCGATAGAGACGGTAACTATAAAATTACTTCTGTAACTCCGGGCGTTCACGAACTTGTTATTTCTTTCCTTGGTTACGAAGTAATTTCAAAATCCGTTTCTATAAAGGGAAACAGCGAATTTAAATTTGACTTTAAGCTTGTTCCAAAAACTTACCAGCTTGATTCCGTAAGCGTAATTTCTGAAATGCCGGTCGAATGGCAATCCAGGTTAAGAACATTTAAAAGATTGTTCTTTGGGCAGAACAAGTTTGCTGAAGACTGCACCATCGAAAATGAAACATCACTCGATTTTAATGAGGACCTGCACGGTGTGTTATCTGCTTTTACAATACGACCGATAATTATAATTAATAAAGCTTTGGGTTACAGAATTTATTGTATTCTCATGAGTTTCCTTTGGGATAATGACGAGCAAAGAATAAGTTTTCTTGTTCAGCCTAAATTTGAAAACCTTAAGCCCACCGATAAGGATGAAGAAAACAAATGGTTGAACAACCGCATTTCGGTTTACGAAGGCTCGCTGAATCATTTCCTGCTTTCACTTGTGAATGATACATTCCTTGAGAAAGGATATAAAATTTATTTTGCCGCGCTTCCAAGCCAATCAAAATACACTTACAGGTTTGAACAGGTTTTCAGGAGGGATAAACTTATTCACAAAGGAATTCTTAGCAATGAGTACCTTCTTAAATTTGCCAACTATCTTAAAGTTGATTTTAAAGGCTACTCTTCGTTCCTTAAATTAAAATATGATGATGTTCTTATTGATAAGTTCGGCTTTCCGCAGGAACCTGTACCTTTTGAAACATACGGCGACTGGGCTAAATGCGGTATGGCAGATATGCTGCCGAATTATTTTGATGTGCAAAATCCCTTCAAATAGTATTTGATTTAAATCCGGACATTTGATACCGGCTTTTGTTAGTAAAGTTGACGAGTTGTTGAATGGTTAAATTGTTTTATTATTCCCTGAAAAAGACATTTGAGATTTTTCAGAAGCTACTTCAATAGAAAATATTATCAAAGGAATTTATTATGCTTTTCCCGATTGGAGATGATAACAGAGAAATAAGAATTACTCCCTTTATAAATTATCTTTTCATTTTGATTAACCTGTTCGTTTTTATTTTTCTTCAAAAGTTCGGCAGCAATGAAAGGTTTACTTATGCTTACTCAACCGTTCCTGCCGAAATATTAACCGGAAATGATTACGTCTCTGAAGATAAAATTTATATTGATGAGTATTCCGGTGAAAGATTCCAGGTTACAGGACTGCAGTCAACCCCGGTATTTGTATATCTCACTATTTTCACTTCAATGTTTATGCATGGCAGCTTTGGACATTTACTTGGTAACCTGCTTTTCCTTTGGGTATTCGGAGACAACATTGAGAACAGGCTTGGCCATTTAAGGTACCTTATATTTTACCTGCTTACCGGTGTTCTTGCATCATTAAGTCATGTTTTTGTTTCATTGATTTTTGACAGTAATTTGTTTATTCCCTCGCTCGGTGCATCAGGTGCAATTTCCGGTGTGCTTGGCGGTTATATTTTACTTTATCCGCGTAAGAGAGTAACGGCATTGTTGTTTTATTTTGTTACGGCTGTTCCTGCTGTTATACTAATCGGTTTATGGTTTGTCTTCCAGTTGATTAATGGTTTAGGAATGCTCGGTGGTGATACGGGAGGCGGAGTTGCATATGCAGCTCATATCGGTGGATTTATTGCAGGCCTGGTGTTTGTTAAATTATTTGATAAGGGCAGCATTTATCATCATTAGTTTGACGCATCTATTTCTCATAAAGATATTTTATAAATTAAGCGGTAACATATCCAACCGAAATCTAACCGGTAAATGACATTCTGAATTTTCCGGAAGTACTAATTAATTTGTTTTGGAGAGAACCTGATCGGTATGGTTGTCTGTCTTTAATGTATAAAGTATAAACTTTGGATTGTAATCACTGTCCGTCATAAAATATATTGCGAAAAAAATCTGTATAACATTGAATATCATGTAATAAATACTTCCCGTATTTATATCAACCAGTAGAACAAACGTCTTTATTACAGCTGTGAAGATATAAGTTATTAAAGCGATATGGTAAAATAGAATTTTATGGCTGTTTATAAAATAATTAAAAACCTTCCTGAGAACGAAAAAATACACGAATGAATATTCAATTGTAATTATAAGATTGGATGTTTTATAGTCCAAACGGTATACAAGAAAATATAAAGGAATTGATGCTATTATTATTAAAACTGCTTTGCGGTAATTGTTGAAATACGGAAATAGTGATAAAAACAGGTAGACTGCCCAAACAATGTACTGGTTGTATGGATTAATTTTAACTATGTATAGCAAACTTATAGCTACTATATCCTGCATAGCTAGTATATAAAAAAAGAATTTATAATCCTTGCTTTGCCTTTGTTTAAATATTGTAAGAAACCAGGCTAATATCTGTGAGTATACAATTATATAACGTAATATCATTTTACTCAGATGCTTTTATTTTAAGATATCCTTTTAGATTGAATTCCACTGCAAAATTAATAGGAAGGCTTCTTTAATACAAGTTAAGAGAAATGCGGAATTTAAGTTGGTTCTCCTGTAGTACTCTTTTCCCCATTCACATCATAAATAATAATCTTCTCAGGTAGTATTCCTTCAGCATAACTTCCAAGGTGATGTAGATTGATTCGTCGTTCCACTCAACGCAATGACAGGCACGCTACATTTTAGACAGCACCAAAAGCCTGCCTTCGCAGGTTGGGGTGAGTTGGTTTTTCATAATCAAATATTTTCCCGTTGATCCTCTACAAAGATCTGAGGTTACGTGGGGATAGCTTTGTTACAATTGTAAAACATCTACGATGTTTTGCTGCGTAGTTAAATTGTACATATAAAATCCGAATCCAAATGCAATCAATGAATTTAACCTCGTAGAGGTTAAATTATTGTAATACAAATACACTTCCCAAATAATATTAATCCCCGTAGGGGATTTATAAGTAAGAATCCTGGATTACTAAAGTAGTTTTCATATTGATCCTTTACGAGGATCTGAGGTTACGTGGTGATAGCTTTGTTACAAATGTTAAACATCTACGATGTTTTATTCAATTCAGTATCAGGGCTGTAAAGTATAAACCTCGGCCTCTGGTCACTGTCTGTAATAAAATATATTCCAAAGAAAATCTGGATGAAGGTTGTAATCATGTAATATGTTAAACCGGCTTTCACATCAATCAGCAAGATGAATAACTTTAATACATTGGCGAACATGTAGAAAATAAGCGCTGAATGAAAAAGCAGTATGATATGATTATTTGTAAAGTATGTTACAAATTTCCTCATCAGGATTAAAAATACAAACGAGTACTGGATAAGTATAATAAGGTTAGCTGTTTTGTATGGAAGATAATGCGTTAGCGCCATAAACGGCAAACTAATCAACATAAGAAGAGCAACTCTTTTAGTTGTATTAAAGAACGGTAAAAAAGATATCAAAAGAATTGCAGCCCAAACTACATACTGATTAAATGATCCGATACCAAAAAGCAGGTAACATAATATTACAATTCCATCCTGCAGCCCAAGTATAAGAAAGTAATTTTTATATCCGGGACTTTTCCATTGTTTGAAAATGGGGAGTAACCAAACTATGGATTGAAATATAGATATAATATAAATTATAACCATCTTGGTTTATTTTTCGTACTAATTTTCCTTTAAATAAAACTTACAGCGCAAAATTATGTAGAAGGTGTTTCGTTTTCAATTTAAAAGTATTCAGGATTTAAGTGAGCCCGTTTGGGATATCCTTTTCAATATTTGCATTAAAAATAATTATTTTCGGTTTGTAGTCGCTGTCGAACATAAAATATATTGCAAAGAAAATCTGTATAAAGGTTGTTGTCATGTAATATGTTATCCCGGTTTTCACACCGGCTAACATAACAAATAGCTTTAACACACTACTGAACATATGGATTATAAGCACTAAATGAAAAAG
>QZKB01000010.1 GCA_003599415.1 Ignavibacteriales bacterium
AAACTCCTTTTGAAATTCATCAGTTTCAGAATATTTCTCTTTAAGATCTTTTATTTTTTTATTAAGAAAAGTTATTGAAGCGGTACATAAAGGTTTTTCTGAATATTCTTTGTTGGACTGAAGAAATTTCTTTGAACAAAGACTACCTGGTTTTCCAAGTTTCACTCTTTCAGTTTTCTCGGCATCCTTTTCATTTAGTCTTAAATTATTAAAAGGAACGCCTAACGGCGAAACATTACTAAGATAAATATCTTTTTCACCGGCAAGACTTAATTTATTAAGTGTTTTCTCATCAACATTCATAACTTCAGGAACAAGCAGAAACGGACTTCCCCATCCTACAGATTCAACATTATAGTATCGCAGTAAAAATTCCTGTTCACTCGATTTACCAACACCGCCCTGTACAGTAATATTGAATTTAAGATGTGAAGAATCAAAATTGATTTTCTTTTTCTCCAGTGCCTTAAGACAAAGTTCTTTAGTAGCAGAAAGCAATTCATCATTTCTAAGTTTAAATTCTTCAAGTATAGTTCCTAATAAATGTCCATCGCTTGCAAATGCGTGCCCACCACAATTTAAACCGGATTCAATTCTGTATTCGGAAACCCATAATCCTTTTTTTGCCAAATATCTTCCCTGGATATCGGCAGAACGATAATCGCTCACTTTAATAGTTATTTTCTTTTTAAAACTTCCATCTGATTGCGGATAAAAATCCCTGAAAGTTTCAAGGTAGCTGAATAATCTTGGATTCATTCCTGCAGAAAAGATAATAGAACTTTCCAGATTACTTAGCGCAAAGCCTCTTAATGCGGCATGGGCCAGGTTAAACTCGACAGGTAAAACTGCATTATCGGAATCATAACTGGTCTTGTCTATCTTTGTCATAATATTAACATCGATTGATCCATGGCTGATATTATCTCTGAGCCATTTTTGAATTTGCTGTTTTACACTTAATTCCTTTGATGCAATCATTTCATTGTATTTACTCTTAAGCATTGAAAGATCAGGAAGCATCTCAAAATATTTATTAATTTCGCTTCCAATTTCAAAGGCAGAATTCTTAAGCGTTTCAAATTGCTCTTTAACAATATGATGAACCATGTTAAGATAAGCGGTAATCCGTTTTGCTCTTGAATCATTTTCTTCGTCGGTGATTGGAATATATTGCTTGTCCAGTTTTGTAAGATAATGTTTTCGTAATTTTTCCATCAAGGTATCATCACCAAGTGAAATAACGGATGAGATTCCGTACCTGGCAACTTTAACTGGAGTGTCAACAGAAAAACCTACACCTAAAACCGGTATATGGAATTTATGAACATTTATATTATTCATTTTTGTGCCGACCATTTCTATATAATTTAATGCTGGCTGGTATTTATTATTGGAATTGACTTAAGAGAATAAATAGTGGAGTGTATCTGTGGGGCTTATTTCTTTTAAGTGGATTTCAGTAATTATAACAGCACCAGCTGAAAAAAATCTTTTACTTGCGCGCTAAAGATACGAAATAAAACCATATATTTTCGGTTGAATTTTTCGTACACCATCAATAAACTTAAAAACTATTATATTTGAATTGCCGTTGTAACTGGATTTTTTTACAGGCTTTTTTCTTTATTAAACAAAATGGTTTTATGGCAAATAACAGTACTTCTGTAATATTAACTGCTCTTGAATTGATAGTCCACTATGGCGAACAAATAATTTTAGATAAAGCCTCGTTAACAATTCATCTTGGGGATAGAATTGGATTAGTGGGCAGAAACGGCGCTGGTAAATCAACATTCCTGAAAATTATTTCCGGAATAATAATCCCCGATTCTGGTGAGGTTGCTAAAAAGAAAGACTTAACAGTAGGATTTCTTTCGCAGGAATTTACACTTGATAAACAAAAAAATGTCTATGAGAATATTCTTGATGGAGCGCTGGATACTCTAAATCTGATTGAAGAGTATGAAAACACACCGTTTGATTCACCCAACAAACATCTGCTTGAAGAAAAGATTTTATTAATTGACGGGTGGAACTTAGAAAAAAGAGTTGAAGTACTTGTAAAATCACTTAACGCGCCGGATAAAGATAGAAGTATTGATCAATTATCAGGTGGAGAAAAAAGAAGAGTTGCTTTGTGCCGCGCTTTAATATCTAATCCTGATTTGCTTATACTTGATGAACCAACAAATCATCTTGATTTGAATTCGATTGAATGGATTGAGAATTTTCTTTCAGAGTATAAAGGCACTTGTATCTTTGTTACTCATGACAGGTACTTTCTTGATAAGATAGCAAATAGAATAGTTGAGTTATCTAACAGTACTTTCTATTCACATAATGGTAACTATACAGATTATTTAATTAATAAAACAGAAAGGGAAGCAATAAAGGAAGCTGAAGAAAGAAAGAGACAGAATTTCCTGAGACGTGAACTTGATTGGGTTTTGCGCGGTCCAAGAGCACGAAGAACAAAAGCTAAAAGCCGCCTTGACAAATACTATGAAGTTGCTGAAAAAGATAATATAATTGCCGAAGCGGATGTTGAATTGATAATGCCGGTGCCTGAAAAATTAGGGACAAAAGTTCTTGAATTGAAAAATGTCGGTATTAAACTTGGCGGTAAAACTCTGTTTGAACATTTTAATTTCGCATTTAAAGCAGGACAAAAAATTGGTGTTGTCGGTTCAAACGGCGTTGGCAAAACTACATTGTTGAAAATTATTTTAGGAAATCTAAATCCGTCATTTGGTAAAATCGATTTGGGTGATAAAACCGAATTTAATTACGTAGATCAATCAAGATTGCTGCTGAATGATGAAGATTCTGTCATCTTTGCAATAGGAGAAGGTAATGATTTTGTTAAGTTTGGAAAATTTCAATTGAGTATCTGGACTTACCTGCGCCGGTTTCTTTTTACTGATGAAAGAATAAATACTTTAGTCGGACGACTTTCAGGCGGAGAAAAAAGCAGACTTACATTAGCAAAGATTCTTAAAAACGGCGGCAATTTTCTTCTGCTTGATGAACCCACAAATGATTTAGACCTGCCGACCCTTAGAATACTTGAAGAAGCCCTGATAGCATTTGACGGATGTATTGTTGTTGTTAGCCACGACAGATATTTTCTTAACCGTATTTGTACCGGCATCCTTGCGTTCGAAGCAAATAATGAAATTTATTATAGCGAAGGCGATTACGATTACTATCTTGAAAAAAGAAAGCTAAGAACTAACGAAGATGATACTGAAAAATCAAAGAGAAAAAAGGAGGATACCAGAGTAAAAGTTAAAACTCGTAAATTAACCTGGAAAGAAAATAAAGAACTTGAAACTATTGAAGATAATATTTTAACAGAAGAAGCAGAGGTTGAAAGAATTGAATCAATATTTTCTTCACCGGATTTTTATGAAAAATATGCTTCTAAAACAAATGAATTGAACAAGCAGCTGGAGGAAACTCGACTTCGCATTCAAAATTTATTTGACCGTTGGGAAGAATTGGAGAAGATTAAGGCACAGGATAACACTGAATGAAATGCTTTAATCTTTATTCTGAATTTTACATACTTAATGCCGGGTTTAATGCATTTAGAAGCTTTGTATTCCATTCATTCGTATTAGGATCATAAAAACCAAAACCGGAACAGAACTCCCAGTAATTCCAGCTAAATCCTTTTTGTTCAGCAGCCCTGGAAACATATGTAGTCCATTTTACCCTGGAAGTTATATCAGCTTTATTAAAAGCGCCAAATTCACCAATGTTAATCGGTCGATTATTAGCGATAGACCAATTCAAGGCTTTATCAAAATCATTTTGAATTGCAGCAGTCTCTGAAGTTTTATTAGACCAGGTTGTACCGAGCCAACTATTACTTCCATCAACCCAATTTGCCCCCTGATGTGTGAACTGAAACGGATTATAATAATGAAAAGTTACAATGACGTTTATTTCTTCTTTAGGTATTTGTAAAGAAGAAATATAATCTACATTGTTCCAGTTTGCCGGTCCAATAATTATAGTTCTATAGGGATTCTTTTCTCTTACAGCGGTAATTAGTTGAGCCAAATACTGATTCCATAATTCAGTACCAAGTTTATTGTTCGGTTCATTCAGAAGTTCAAAAAATAACTCAGCCGGGTACTGCACATACCTTTCGGAAATTTGTTTCCAAAGTGCGATTAACCTTTGGATATGATTTGCCGGATCAGTCATCATTTCATCATAATGATGAACGTTAATAATAACTGCCAGGTTATTATCTAAAGCTTTATTTATAATATGGTCTATTCTTTCAAAGAATTGCTGGTTGATTGTATAAGGAGAGGTTTCCGAAGCATGAGCGGACCACTTAATTGGTATTCTTACCGAATTAAATCCTTTCTCTTTCAAATAGGTAAAATATTCATCCTCGATTGTTACTCCCCAGTCACCTTCTTTGGGAGCTTCCAGAGCATTGCCGATATTTACACCTCGTCCAAGTCTTGAATTTTGTTCGAACGGGTTTAAAGGTTTACTTATTCCATTATACTTTGGCTCCACAGGATTCTCCTCATCTTTTGAACAGCCGGATAAAAAAATTAATGAAATAGCAAAAAAAAGAAATGCGCTTAACCTGTAATTATATTTCAATACGTTTTCCCGATATTACTTTTATTAATGAATGTCGCAAGGTGGAGGTAAATTATTTTTATTGATGATATCTGAGATTTTGTCCGGACATGATTCTTTAGCTAACCTCGGAGTCCCATTCATAATAGAAGTAAGACAAAAAGATTCCGAGACAACATCCGGTCCTAAATCAAAATACTTCAATGGCATCTTAATGTCTTCGTATGTTTTAGCCATGAACTTTGCCCAAATAGGTGCAGCAGCTTTAGCACCCTGACCATACCATCCTGTGAAGGTTATTCGTCTGTCATCAAACCCAACCCAAACACCAGCAGCTAATTGTGGTGTAAATCCAACAAACCATGCATCACCAAAATCTTGTGTTGTACCTGTTTTACCGGCTGCCGGGCGATGGAAATATCTTCTTACTCCGGCACCTGTTCCATAATCAACAACTGTTTGCATCATATCAGTCATAATTGAAGCAGTCGAAGGATTAATCGCTTCGTACATTCTATCAGGATAAAATTTATCAATCAGGATTCCATCTCTGTCTTCAATCCTAAGTAATGAAATAGGAGAAACATAAACACCTTCATTCGCAAGAGTTGCATATGCGGACGTCAATTCCAATGGTGATACTTCCGAGGTACCAAGTGCAATAGATGGTACTAAAGTTAAATTACTTTTTATTCCCATTCGTCTCGCAATGTCACCTATCTTTTCTAATGGAGCATAATCCTGGATAATTAGCCGGGCGGTTATAATATTTAATGAATTCCTTAAAGCATCCCGCATCATTGTATAACCACCGGTACTGCCGTCACTGTTTGAAGGTGACCATCCATTAAAATCAAACGGTTGATTTAGTAAGCTGAAAGCAGGAAACAATCCATTATCTATAGCAGTGGTATAAATGATTGGTTTGAAAGCAGAACCCGGTTGCCTTCTGATTCCGGTGGCATGATTCAATCCATATTGAAAATCCTGGTTTTCACTGCCAACCATAGCTTTAATATGACCGGTCTTTGGTTCAATAGCTACAAAACCAACTTCAATTGTTTGTTCAACCTTTTTAACGGAATCGATAAATGATTTTCTATATCTTAGTTCTCTTGCAATTCTTGATTTTTCACTCTCACTTTTAGCAGCAATATATGATGGATGAGTTTTTACTGCTTTATCTATTACAGCGTTTAATACACTTTTGTAACGATCCCAGTTCCAGCTTTTATTAAAAAGTGCCTGATATTCAATCAAATGTTCTTTTGCAGCCAGGTTTGCTGCTCTCTGCATTCTGGAATCTAATGATGTGTAAATATTAAGTCCATCCCTGTACAAATCGAATCCGTATTTATCCGATAATTTTTCCATCTGTTGACGGACATATTCCATAAAGTGAGGAGCAATGGTTGTATAACCGCCAATTTTTTCCGAACCAAGTACTATTGGTTTGTCTTTTAATCTTTCATAAGTTGATTCATCGAGATAACCGGCAGAAATCATATTTCTCATAACAAGATTTCTGCGGGCAATTGCATTTTCATACCGTTTAACAGGATCATAATAGACAGAGGATCTTAGAAGAGCTATAAGCAGCGCAGATTCCTGCAGGTTTAACTCCTTTGCTTTTTTGTGAAAGAAAATATTTGATGCCGTTTCAACACCGTAAGCGCTTCTTCCAAAGTAAGAAACATTCAAATACATTTCTAAAATTTCTCGCTTGGTATAAGTTTTCTCAATCTGGATTGCTGTTATCCATTCTCTTATTTTTCTAATAACAGTTTCAAATGAATTTTCATTTTTTACTTTAAGATTGTAAAGATTTTTTGCAAGCTGCTGGGTAATTGTACTTGCACCTTCTCCTTCAATAAAAGAAAGTGAGATAACATTCTTTATCATAGCCTTTATAAATCTTCCTACATCAACTCCCCAGTGGTCATAAAAATTCCTGTCTTCGGTGGCAATTAAAGCATTTATAAAATGTTTTGGAATGCTGTCAATATCTGTCTCAATTCTGTTTTCAATAAAGAATTGACCGATAAGTTCACCATCTTCGCTGTAAACTTTGCTTGCTAAGATTGGTTTCGGATTTTCTAATTGTTCAAGCGACGGCAATCCCTGGAATATAAATGCAATGAAAAGAATAAGCAGAACCAGAACCGAAAGCGAAACTATAATTAATGTCTTTCTTCTTTTATCATTAGTGTGACTATTTTTTTTCCAATTCTGGTTGGAAGAGAAAACTTTACTCATTTTATTTCCATTCAATGATTTCAAATTTATTATTAGCGAACCTGCCGTAGCAAGGAGAAGTTAACCATGAACCGAGGTTCAGATAGATGCCCTTTTTATACTGTTTATTATCCCTAACATGAGAATGACCCATAACAACGTAATCATAACCTTCATCAATTTTTAATTTGGCAGCTTCAAACAGACCGTCAATTTCACCGTAATGTTTATTGGTTGTGTAATCCCTGCTCTTTTTGCTTGTGCCGCTTGCAATTGCAATACCCAAATCCGGATGTAAAAGCGAGTACAGCCGCTGGAATCCTTTATTGCGTAAAATCTTTTTTAAAATTTTATAGCCTAAATCATTTTTAACCATACCATCACCGTGAGCAAGAAAAAATCTTTTATCATTCAATACAACATCAACAGGTTCTTCATAAAGATTGGCTTTTATTTCCTCTTTAAAGAAATCCCGGTGCATAAAATCGTGGTTGCCGATTAAATAGTGAATTGTAATCCCCTTTTCACTTAAATTCTTTAGAGCAGTTAGAGTACGGTAAAATCCTTTTTGATAAACGCGTTTATACTCAAACCAATAATCAAACAGATCACCAATTATGAATAATTCTTTTGCATTGCCCGATACATATTCAAGAAATGCTACAAGTTTTTTTTCTTTGATGTCTTCAACTTCCTTCGATTGAAGTCCAAGATGAATATCTGATATGAAGAGATAATCTTTATTATTCAATTATTTACCGGTTGTGGATTTAATAAATGTTGCAAGAAGCCATTTGTCAGGATCAATTTCAATATCCTTAATATTTTTCCGGGCATTCAAATTAAATGTTTGTTTCCCGGTAGTAACATATTCTTTATGAATTTCATCAGAACCATCTTCATATTTAATTTTTATTTCAAGCGGAAACTTGTAAAGTTTATATTCATCCTGAATTTGTTTTATAGTCAATTCGACATTACCTGAAGTTGCATCAGCTTTCCATCCATATTCGCACTTAATAATACCTTGACCATTAAAAACCCATTGGTTAAAGAACTGGTCAAGATTCTTTCCTGAAATTTCTTCACTTAAGTTCTTAAAATCACTGGTAGAGGCATTTGAATATTTGTACCTGCTGAAAAATTCTTTAAGAAGTTTTCCGAAAGCATCCTCACCAATTTCAAACCTTAGCATATGTAAAACCCAGGCTCCTTTATCATAAACAGTAGAGCTGAATAAATTTTCCGGGTCATATAACTGGTCATTAAAACGGGTCTGAAATTTTGCCAGCATAGTTGATTGCAATGCTTCTTTGCCTGCAGTTGCTTCTGCATATAAAGCTTCACAGTATGTTGCAAATCCTTCATTAAGCCAGATATCTTTCCATGATATTGGTCCAACGGCATCACCCCACCATTGGTGAGCAAGCTCGTGAATATAATAATCCTGGAACATGCCTTTACCGTTCAGAAGGTTAGAAGCAATTCCCGTTATAGTCTGATGTTCCATTGCCCCGCCCTGCCATAAAAATTCAGCGACTCCATATTTTTCTTTTGCAAAAGGATATGGACCAAATTTTTCTTCAAACACTTTCATCATTTCAGAATGATTCTTGTAATCTGATTTTGCCATTTGAAGGTGCTCAGGAAAAGCATAATAATCCAAATTAAATTTTTCACCGGTTGTGCTTGTATACTCCTCAAAAAAATATTTATAATTACCGGAGTACAAACAAATTAAATAAGTAGAAATCGGATAAATTGTTTTCCAATGATAAGTCCGACGATCTTTATCTGTATTAATTTCAACAAGCTTACCGTTAGATAATGAAATCTTTGATGAATCATTTGTAATGCTAATATCAAGCAGAGCTTTATCGTTCGGCAAATCGTTACAGGGAAACCAGGTTGACGCATAGATCGGCTCGCTTAATGTATAAACGAATGATTTACCGTTAAACGAATCAAATGAGAATGATGAAAGACCCTTGTTTTTTGGTGTGCCTTCATAAATCAAATTCAATTTAAAAGTATCGGTAATTGAATTCTTAATCGGAATGTAAATTATATTTTCATCGAAATAAAAATCAGTTACTTTATCATTATTCAACCGGACATTCTTAACATCAAAATTATTCTGAAAGTTCAGGCCGATATTTTCAGGTTTACCGGAATTAAAAATACCGGTTAAGGTTACATCGGCTTTAAGAAGTTTTTTTTCAGGATACAGATCAAAATCCATATCATAGTTTAGAATGTTAATATTCTTTTGTGCTTCATTATAGTATTTATCAATCTCTTCACTATTGATATACCCATAACTACCAATATAATCACTCAATTCGCCGGTATCAGATAATTCTTTAAAATAATCGTATGCGCCATTTAAAGCAGCAAAGGCAAAAAGGTTTATAATAATTACTAACAATATCTTCAAAACAGTTTTTTTCCTATCAGACATAAAACGAAAAAATTTTGCCCTAAATTTATAAAATTACTTTGAGAAAAATAATCCATAATTGCCTCTATTATGATTTTTGAATATATTATTGCCAAAAAAAGCAAAGGTATTATATGTTGTTTGCCGGTTCTTCCTTGCTAAGAGATACTGTAACGATGATTTTAGCCGGAGGAGTCGGCGAAAGATTATCACCTCTGACTAAATTCCGCTCAAAACCATCCGTTCCTTTTGGTGGTAAATACAGAATCATCGATTTCACCTTATCAAATTGTCTTAATTCTGGACTTAGAAAGATTTATGTTTTAACACAATATAAATCAGATTCCCTTAATCAACATTTGTATGAAGCATGGAATATATTTAATCCTGAATTAGGTGAATTTATTTACTCCATTCCCCCGCAGCATAAGGTTGGCGGCGACTGGTACTTAGGCACTTCAAATGCGATTGAACAAAACATTAATTTAATAACAGGAAATAAAAGCAAATGGCTGCTTTGCCTTTCAGGCGACCATATTTATAAGATGGACTACCTGAAGATGCTTCAATACCATGAAGACAGAAATGCCGATGTTACTATTGCCTGTCTTGAGTATCCGATAGACCTTGCAGACAGATTCGGCGTATTAAGCATTGAACCTAATTATAATATCACAGGTTTTTACGAGAAGGTTAAAAATCCACCTGAAATTCCTGACAAACCCGGCTATGCATTTGTAAATATGGGTATATATATTTTTGATGCGAACCGGTTAATTGAAATTTATAATGAGATGGAAAAACAACAGTTACCAAAGAATGATTTTGGTAAGCATATTTTACCATATATGGTAAAATCCGGATTTAGTGTAATGGCATATAAGTTTGAAGATGAAAATAAGAAGAGTGAGATCTATTGGCGGGATATTGGAACGTTAGATAGTTACTATGCTGCAAGTATGGACTTGATTTCCGTTAGTCCAGATTTTAATTTATACGCATCTAACTGGCCTCTGAGATCTGCAGTAGTACAATCTCCTCCGGCTAAAACACTTTCCCATGAAGGTGAAAGAGTCGGAAGAAGTCTTAATTCATTGGTTTGCGACGGTACTATAATTTCCGGTGGTTTGGTAGAAAGATCTATCATAGGTTCAAACGTCCGTGTAAACAGTTACTCCTACGTAACGGATTCAATTATTTTTTCCAACTGCAATATCGGAAGACACGCAAGAATAAGACGTGCAATTATTGATAAAAATGTAACCGTGCCTGAAGGATATGAGATTGGCTTTGATCCTGATGAGGATAAAAAGAAATTTACTGTAACTGAGACAGGTATTGTAGTGATTGCAAAAAACCAGGTTTTAACAAAATAGGTTTTGAAATAATAATTATTTTTTAAATCCAATCAATTATTTTTGGTTGGATTTTCTTTTATTAAAATGAATCCTGAATTAAAAACTAAAATAGAAAATCTTCCATCCAATCCCGGCGTCTATCAGTTCCTGAACGATAAAGGAAAAGTAATATACGTCGGCAAAGCAAAGAATCTGAAAAACCGGGTAAAAAGTTATTTCCAGCTTGGGCCTCAATCGCCAAAGACTAAAGCGCTTGTAGATAAAATAGCGGATCTGGTTTTAATACTTACCGATACTGAAATTGAAGCGCTGGTGCTTGAGAATAATCTGATTAAAGAATATTCTCCACGGTATAATATCAGCTTAAAGGACGATAAATCATATCCGTACATTGTGGTAACCAACGAACCTTTTCCAAGAATATATCCCACACGAAATGTAGTAAGAGATGGTTCTAAATATTTCGGTCCTTACTCAGATGTTAAGAATCTGAAAGCTTCATTAAGAATGATTAACGAGCTATTCAGAATAAGAACCTGCAACTTTTATATTGACCAGGATACTATCGATAAAAAAAAGATCAGGTTATGCCTGGAGTACCATATTAAAAAATGTGATGGACCATGCGAAGGATTGATATCCCAGATTGCTTACAATAATATGGTTAACGAAGTAATCAAATTATTAAAAGGTAAAATTGATGAGCTTGTAAGCGATCTTACCCAGGAAATGCACAAAGCATCCGAATCATTTAATTTTGAAAAAGCTGCAGATTTGCGGGATAAAATTGAAAGTCTTCAGAGATATGCTTCAAGACAAAAAGTTGTTACAACTGATCTTGCTGATAGAGATATTATCTGCGTAGCTAACGAAGGAAAAGATGCCGCTTGTTCAATTCTAAATATACGTAACGGGAAATTAGTTGGTAAAAAGCAGCTTAAACTTGGAATAGAAAACGAGGATGAATTAGAAGACGTTTATAATGCGGCGGTAAAGTTCTATTACAATGCACTGACAGACATACCCAAAGAAATTGTTCTTGAGATCGAACCATCAGATTTAGAAATAATATCAGAATGGCTTACTTTAAATGCCGGCAAAAAAGTTAAGATAATTGTTCCTAAGAAAAGCAGCGAATTAAAATCTCTTGTTAATATGTGCAAGCAGAATGCTATACTGCAATTAAAAGATATACAACTTCAAAGGATGAAAAACGAAGGAAACATTCCTTATGTACTTTCAGCGCTAATGAGGGATCTCAGATTAAAAACTCCGCCGAAGAAAATTGAATGCTTTGATATTTCGAATCTACAGGGCACGGATACTGTTGCAAGTATGGTAGTTTTTGAAGATGCTAAACCAAAGAAATCTTTATACAGAAAATTCATCATCAAATCAGTTGAAGGACCAGATGATTTTGAAAGTATGCGTGAAGTAATAGCAAGACGCTACAGCAAAGTAATTGAGCAAACCGAAACACTACCGGATTTAATTGTAGTTGACGGAGGAAAAGGTCAGCTGTCTTCTGCAGTTGAATCTTTGAAAAGTCTAGGATTAAAGGATTTCAACATTATCGGATTGGCTAAAAGACTGGAAGAAGTATTCTTCCCGGGAATTTCCGAAAGCCAGACAATTCCTAAAACATCATCAAGTTTGAAATTACTGCAGCATATAAGGGATGAAGCACATCGTTTTGCAATTACATTTCATCGTCAAAGAAGAGACAAGCGTACTTTTACATCGGAATTATTTGAGATAAAAGGAATTGGAGCTAAGACTGCCGAAAAATTATTATCCCAATTAGGAAGTCTCCAAATAATCAGGAATGCTTCAATGGAAGAAATTACAAAAGTAATCGGAAAAGCCAAGGCAGAAATAGTTTTTAAGCATTTCAATTCAACTGCAGATAACAAAACTCCACAGACCGACATTACTGAATCATCAAACAATTAAAACCGGGAATAAATAAAAAGCCAGGTTGACTGAATGCATAAATTTTAAACTTACCACTGCTTCCTTCCGGACCTGGTGGGGTTGGGTTCTTGTTTATCATTCAGGACCTGGCAAACTCTTAATTTCCCCATAAAATGGAATGCTACCTGCGGTAAACTTCAAAATTGTCGTTATAAATTTACGCACAACAGTCTGAAGTTCAAAGAATAATTTTTGTGGAGCTAAGGAGGATCGAACTCCTGACCTCTTGAATGCCATTTAAGTAATATTCGTTTCTACTTTATTTTCTTACTGTCGATCCCTTAAAAACAATATATATATTCAGGTGAAAATTGAAAATATTTTTTAATAGTGTTATAGCCTCATTAGCGAATAATGAAGCTGATAAATAATGTTTCCCTTTCTCCTTTTTTTACTTTACAAAAAATATTGTCTTAATTAATGTTTTAAGTTTGATTTGTCCGAAAAATAATCTTATTATTGCACAAAAATAATTTAACATCCCCAGGGGATTTATGGGATTAAGGTTTAAAAATCTCTCTTTCATTTACTCTTCAGCAAGTAAATCCAGTACATATATAAATTTTAAGCATAAGTTTGAATCATTAAATAAATGATAATGAAATAAATTCGAAGTTATTAGAACGTAAATATTCATCAATCTCTGGTAGATTCAAGAATATAACTAATAATTATGTGCAGCATAAGCGTTTGTTGGTAAGAAAACTTTGTAAGGAATATGTAAATGTATACTAAATCTATTTCCTTCCTCATTAAAACACTAATATTTATTTGTACTTATGTTTTATTTAATTTTTCAAATTGTAATTCAATACCAGAACCTAAACAAACAGAAAAGCCTTATGATGGCGGTGAAGTGCGCTCTGATAACATGTTTAAATATGGTCGTTTTGAGGTTAGAATGAAACCAATGCGTATAAATGGAGTAATATCAGGAATGTTTACATATTATGGCCGTTCTGACGATTGGGCTACGTTTTTAGTAAAGAGAACCAATTGTGAAGAAATAGATATTGAATTTGTGAATGCTAAGAATGAAAAAAATAAATTTGAGATAAATTATCATCATGGAGAATTATGGACATCAGAACATAAATGGCAAATAACTCTAGATTATAATACTGATAGTGATTTTCATGTATATTGTATTGATTGGACTAAGGATTATATTGCGTGGTATGTAGATGGGATTGAAAAACATAGAAAGCAGAAAGATAGTTTTAATCCATTAGATGAATTACAAAATCCTCAACATATTATTTTGAATATATGGACAAGTACATATTATGATTGGTCGGGTAATATAAATGAATATGAACTGCCTGTTAATATTATGTATGATTGGGTTAAACATTATGCATGGGATGAAGCAACTGGTTTTCATTCAATACCCGATTGGGAAGATGATTTTAATAATTTAGATAAATGGATTGTATCAGAATATACCTTTGAAGGTAATAATGCAAGGTTTTATGAAAAAAATGTAAGCTGTTGTAATAATGGTTTATTATCATTATGGCTTACAAAACGAGGTCAGTCGCCACCAATTACATCTAGTATTCCAACGCAAGGTTTAGTTGCTTACTATCCTTTTGATGGAAATGCAAATGATGGAAGTGGAAATGGAAATAACGGTACAGTATATGGTGCTACTACTACTACAGACCGCTTTGGAAATTCGGATAAGGCTTATAATTTCAATGGTATTGACAACTATATACAAATCCCGGACAACTCAGTATTTCATTCACTTAACCAAATAACTCTCAGTGCCTGGTTCAAAGCAACAGATACACTGCAAACTTGGGCAAAAATCATAGGTAAACATTATGATGCTAGTGATGGTTCTTTTTATCTTGTTTGGGAATATAGTCATATACGTTTTAGTGCGATTACAAATAACCAATATGGTGGAATAATTTCTGGTAATCTCTTTGACGGGCATTGGCACAATGCAGTAGGAATTTATGATGGGAGCCAAATGTCTCTCTATATTGATGGTATACTGATAAATTCTGCCGCTAATTCCGGAAGCATTAAAGAAACAAATGATGCCTTAACAATAGGACGTAGTGAATCTTGGAATCTTTATTATCATGGATCCATTGATGATATTCGTATTTATAGCCGTGCTCTTGCTGCTTCAGAAATACAACAACTCTATCATGAAGGAAGTTGGTAACTGAGAGAAATACCTAATACACCTCTCAACACGGTCAGTGTTTTTCAGTGAAGTATGTATTAATAAATATTATTATAAATAAAAAGTTGAGGGTCCTATTCGGCTTTGTTGTAACATAATACGGCATTAGACATTTAATTTTTTTTAAATGACATGTTTAATATTATTGATATACTATATCTAGGAAAATATATTGGTTACGATGAATATTATCGTAATCTGTTAAGGAAATATTCCATACCTGAAAGAAATTAGTTTTAAAAGAAACTCGTTGGTTGGGTAAAAAATGTCATTTAATATTTCCTGTCATTAATGATCTACTTGAATTATCAAAAAATTTAAAAGACTTCTTGGTTTATGTAAAAAAAGTAGCACAACTTATTAAATTGAACATAAATCCAGTATCTTCACTAAAGGCACTAAATTCAATATTATCTATCAAGAAACTTGAATCATTTGAATCAAATGATTTAGGCAATTCCATTTATTTTATTACCATATCACTATTAAAATATCCTTCGTTAAAAGAAGGAATTCTAGAATATATTCTACCTGATATTA
>QZKB01000170.1 GCA_003599415.1 Ignavibacteriales bacterium
CCGATCTGATATTTCTATTAAAATAATGGATTGCAGTAAAATTTAGTTTTTATCAATTTTTTCGCCCCGCATAAATTTCTCAACTAATAATACATCCCCCTCGCTTCCAATAAATATTGGGCATCTCTCATGGAGCGATTCTGGTTTCTTATCAAGAATTCTTTCATTTCCATCCGTAGCCCTACCACCTGCATTTTCAATGATAAATGCCATCGGATTGCATTCATAAACTAATCTAATTTTTCCTTTGGAATTTCTTCTATCTCCCGGATACATATAAATTCCACCATAGAGCAGAGTACGATGAAGATCTGCTACCATTGAACCAACATAACGAGCTTGGTATGGTTTACCCTCAAAATAATTTGATTGAATATACTTTATGTAATGCTTTAATCCGTTAGGCCAGCTAAAATAATTTCCTTCGTTGATGCTGTAAATTCTTCCACTTTTCGGAATCCTAATATTTTCGTGAGATAGGATAAATTCCCCGAATGCCGGATCAAGAGTAAACCCATGCACTCCATGACTGGCAGTATAAACAAATATTGTACTTGAGCCATATACTATATAACCGGCTACTTCCTGTTTATAACCGGGTTGAAGGCAATCTTCAAGAGAACCAGGACCAGTTCCCGGTGTAATTCTTTTATAAATAGAGAAGATTGTGCCAATGCTAATATTCGCATCAATATTTGATGAACCATCAAGCGGATCGAACAACAATACATATTTCCCGGTTTGATGGTGTGCAGGCAAATGAATAATATCTTCCTCCTCCTCGGATGCCATAACACAAAAATGTCCTCCATGATCCATTGCTTTAATTAGAGTATCATGAGCAAACATATCAAGTTTTTTTACCTGTTCTCCATGTACATTTTCAGAACCGGTAAACCCAAGTATATCGGCCAATCCTGCCTTGTTAACTTCGAGGGAAATTAGTTTAGCCGCTAAACCCAATTGCAATAATATATTTGATAATTCTCCAGTTGCGCCTGGATGTAGCTTTTCCCCTTCTACAATGTGACGGGGTAATGTCATAAATCCTCTTATTGCCATTTGAACTCCTAATCAAAATTAATATCTAAAGTAAAATTATTTTTCATCGACATGAAACTTGTGCAATAGCCTGTGAAGTATGGGCGCAAAAAATACTCCTGCTATAACCAAAAATATTATACCGCTATACAGCGCATAGAATGAAGCGAAAAGTTTCCCACCGTCACTTTTTAATATGTCTACAGGCCCCATCCCGCCTAAAATCATAGACGAATTCAATAATGAATCAATCCAATTTAAACCTTCAATAAAGTGATAGCCAAAAACGCCTATCAACAATGAGAAGAGAATAATGCCAAAACCAAAAATAAAATGTTTCAATAACCTGAAATAATAAATTGTAATTGGTATTAGTTGTTCTCTTTTGTGCTCGTACATTTTTTCACCAATCTAATTTTCTAATTTTAGTTTTGATAGACCGAACTTATTCATCATAATTTTATCATAAAGTTTAGTCGGTAGAAAAAATCTAAGAAAAGGGAGAGAAATGCTTCTGTTGCCCATCCTGATTATTGACGGAGGATTTTTTTGTAGAATCTTGTCAACTAATTTAATAGTAAAGCTTTCAAGTGAGGTTGCGTTTAATTGTGATATTTCAGCACGCGCTTTAATCTCCTTTTCGAGTTTAGAATAGATAGAATCTGATTTAAATATTCGTTCAACAGTTTTTGATGCCGCCGAACCAAAATTTGTTTTTATTCCACCCGGCTGAACAGTAACTACTTTTATTCCGAAAGGAAATAATTCCATTCTTAAAGCATCCGATATTGAATGAAGTGCGGCTTTAGTTGCGCAATAAGCACCGGAGAATGGTGTGGTTGCCAAACCCGAAATACTGCCAATATTTACAATTACACCATTCCCATTTGATTTCATCACCGGTACTATTTTATTGATCAGTTTTAAGGGCCCGAATAAATTAGTATCAAATTGATGTTTAATTTCTTCATCCGGGATTTCAACTATCGGTCCAATTAATCCATATCCGGCATTGTTAATTAAAATATCAATCCGTCCCTCAGTTTTTATGATGAGTTGAACAACTCGATCAATATCGTCATCAATGGAAACGTCAAGTTGAAAGGTATAAATCGATTTTTCAGCTAGGTCAGCTAGAGTCTTAACATTGCGAGCAGTTGCGTAAACTTTATGACCGATATTATTAAGTGAGAGAGAGAGTGACTTGCCAATTCCAGAGGAACATCCAGTAATTAGAATTACTTTAGGATGCATAACAAATTCCAGATTATTTAATTAATTACCAACAATATATGTTATATAAAACCTTATTTATACTATCCTCTGGCATTTTCCTGATCTTTATACTGAAGCTGATACAGTTTATAGTAAATTCCTTTTTTTGCCAGCAATTCTTGATGCTTGCCTGTTTCTTTAATTTCTCCTTTATGCATCACAACAATTTTATCTGCATTTTGAATTGTTGAGAGACGGTGAGCTATAACGATAGAAGTCCGGCCAACCAACAATTTCTCAATTGCATGCTGAATAAGTTCTTCAGTTTCAGTATCAACACTCGAAGTGGCTTCATCCAAAATTAAAATTTGTGGGTTATAAGCTAATGCTCTGGCAAAAGAAACCAACTGCTTTTGTCCAACGCTTAAAGTCGCCCCTTTTTCCTTCACCTCTTCGTCATAACCATTAGGCAGCTGTGATATAAATTTATGCGCACCAACAGTTTTTGAAGCCTCCACAATAATATCCTCCGTAATTTTTTCAGAACCAAGAGAGATATTAGATTTGATTGTTCCGGAGAATAAAAAGACATCCTGAAGAACAATTGAAATAAACTTTCTTAAATCTCTTTTATCAAGTTCGCGAATATCTATTCCATCGAGTTTAATGCTTCCCTTTTCAATATCATAAAATCGTGTAAGAATATTTATCATACTTGTTTTACCAGCGCCGGTGGCACCAACAATTGCAACGGTTTCACCCGGATTAATTTTCAAAGAAATATCGCGTAAAACATATTCTCCTTCATTATAAGCAAACCAAACATTTTCGAACTCTATAGCGCCTTTTACTTTATCAACATTTTTGGGAACATCGGGATTTTTGATGAATGTTTCTGTGTCAAGCAGTTTAAATATTCTTTCAGAGGAAGCCATCGCCCCTTGAAGAATATTATATTTTTCTGATAGATCACGCACCGGCCGCCAGAACATATCTGTATATTGCAAGAAAGCTATTAATACACCCAATGTTAAATGCTGTTGAACTACCTGTCCCCCGCCATACCAAATAATTAATGCAACAGTAACAGCGCTTAATAATTCTACGAAAGGGAAAAATACAGCATAATAAAAAATTGATTTTATATTTGCCTCTTTATGATCATTATTGATCGTTGAAAACTTATTTAATTCTTTCTTCTCTTTAGCGAAGAATTGAACTACGCTCATTCCGGTAACATGTTCCTGCATATATGAATTTAAATTTGCAAGATACTTTCTTACATCCCGGTATGTTTCTCTAACTTTTTTTCTGAATAGAAATGTGGCATAAAACAATATTGGCATTACGAGCAATACAACAAGTGATAGATCCCACGACATAAGAAACATGAAAATAAAAATCCAAATTATTACAAAGATATCACTAAACACTTCCACAATGCCCGAAGAAAACATCTCATTCAGCGCTTCAACATCATTCGTAACACGGGTTACAGTTCTGCCAATAGGAGTTTTATCAAAATATTTTAATGCCAATTTTTGAACATGAGAAAACAGTTGTATTCGAAGATCATAAATAATTTTCTGTCCCATATATTCCATGTAATAGGTAAGAAAATATTGTACAACCCCTTGAATCATCAGAAGGCCTAATAAAGCTGCGCATATTAAAAGGAGTCCATCAAAATTTTTAGGGACGATATAATCATCAACGGCAATTTTACTCAAATATGGGCGGAGTGGACCGAGAGCGGCAACAAAAATATTTAAAGAGATAGCTAGAAATACATATTTTTTATATGGTTTTATATATTGAAGCAGTCGCTTCATTAATCTTGAATCGTAAGCTTTACCTAATATTTCATCATCTTTTTGTTCATCAGCCATTGCTAAGCCATTTCCGAAAGTTCTTCTTCCAATAATTGTTTTGTATAAAGTTCAGTATATATTCCATTTAGTTTTATAAGTTGCTCATGATTACCCTCTTCGGCAATCCGGCCTTTATCGAGAACAAATATTTTATCTGAATCTTTAACTGTTGAGATTCTGTGACTTATAATTATACTTGTTCTCTGCTTCATGAATTCTTTTAATCTCTTTAATATTTCCTCTTCGGTATGTGTATCAACCGCCGAAAAGGAATCATCAAGAATTAATATACTCGGGTTTATTGCCAATGCACGAGCAAGAGACGAGCGCTGTTTTTGTCCGCCGCTTAATGTGATCCCTCTTTCACCTAAAATAGTTTCATATCCTTTAGGGAATGAATCTACATCCTTTTTAAGTTGAGCTATGTCCGAAACCGATTCAACTAATTCTTCGTCATTCGATTCAACACCGTAAATAATATTATTTGCCAGAGTATCAGAGAAGAGAAAGTTTTCCTGAGGAACCATTCCAATATGTCGTCGCAAGATTTCTAAGGGAATTTTTTTAATATCATTTCCATCAATTAAAATTCTCCCTCCGGTTATATCATACATACGCGGGATCAGATTTATAAGTGTAGTTTTGCCAACACCTGTGCTTCCTATAAATGCAACTGTTTCACCATGATTTATTTTAAAACTCAAATTTTCAAAAACATAAGGAAGATTTTCCGAATAGCGGAAAGACACATTTTCAAATTGAATTGATCCATTTATTTTACTAATAATGAAATCTGTTGCCTCGGTATTTGCAATATCCACTGGTTCATTAAAAATTTTCATTATCCTCTTCATACTAGCTTCTGCTTGCTGAATCATATTAGCAACCCAGCCAAATGAAATCATAGGCCAAATTAACATCACCAGATAAGCGAAAAATGCCGAGATAGTACCCAAAGTCATTTCATTATTTATAACCATCTTACCTCCGAGCCACAAAACAATAATTGAGGAGAGCCCTGCTATCAATGAAAATACTGGCATAAAAAGGGCATACAACCTTACCAGATCCATTTTCCTATCAAGGTATTCCTGACTGTGTTTCCTAAACTCATTTATCTCAAATTCTTCTCTCACGTAAGATTTAATAACTCGAATACCTGCAAAATTTTCCTGAGCTTTGCTAGTAAGTTCTGCAAATTTTTCTTGTATGCGGGTGTATCGTGAATGTACTTTTTTCATAACCAGATAAACAATAGAAGAAAGTATTGGTAGAGGAATTAGTGCATATAATGTGAGTGAAGTATTCAGTGAAAGCATTATTGTAATAACAATTATAAAACGAATGCCATTATCAATTGAGTACATTACCGAAGGACCAACAAACATTCTTACCGCGCTTATATCATTTGTTGCATGAGACATTATACTACCGGTGGAATTATTTTGGAAAAATCGAAGTGGTAGTTTTTGAATGTGTGCCCAAAAATCCTGCCGCAAATCATACTCAATATCACGAGACATTACAATTATTGTCTGTCTAATTAAAAAGCGAAAGAACCCCGAAACAATTACTGTTCCAACTATAATTAGCGCATAACGAATAATTGTTTCTTGCGACAAATTCTTTTCAAGAGCTTCAATTGCATCCTTTAAAATTAACGGGATGTAAACTAACCCAAGATTAGATAATAAAATGCAAACAAGTCCAATTAATAATTTCTGCTTGTACTTTAAAAAATATTTTTTGAGGTGAACTAAACTTCCGAACAAAACAATCCCTTCATATAGTATAGAGCGTTGAGTAGTGAGAATATCTTTTAGATACTCAACATTAAAAATCACCCAATCAGTTCAAAGCCGGTATATTTTTGAAGAACCTTTGGAATAATAATTTTACCTTCAGGAGTTTGATTATTTTCTAAGATAGAAACCATCAAACGACTTGTTGCTAAGCCGCTGCCATTTAATGTATGAACAAATTCCGGTTTTTTGGTTTCTTCATTCCGGAATCGGATATTCGCGCGTCTTGCCTGAAATGTTTCAAAGTTACTGCATGATGAAGCTTCAAGCCATTTATTTTCTGCCGGTGACCAGGTTTCGATATCATAACACTTAGCGGCCGAAAAACTTAAATCACCGCTACATAACATCAATATTCTATAAGGTACATTTAAAGCTTTTAGAATATTTTCGGCATCATTGGTCATATCTTCCAGTTCTTTATAGGAATTATCCGGTTTAGAAAATTTTACCATTTCAACTTTATTAAACTGATGAACACGTAAAAATCCTTTTGAATCTTTTCCGTATGAACCGGCTTCTCTTCTAAAACAGGGAGAATATCCAACATATTTTATTGTTAAATCTTTTTCGGCTAAGATTTCATCACGATGAATATTTGTGATTGGTACTTCTGCGGTTGGAATGGGATACAATCCATCTTTTTCGATAAAATACATATCCTCTTCCATTTTTGGAATTTGCCCCGTACCTCTCATTGAATCACGATTAACTAAAACCGGAGGAAGCACCTCTGCGTAGCCATGATTATTAATATGAGTATCGAGCATAAAATTAATTAATGCACGCTCTAGTGTTGCCCCTTTAGCGGTATACAATGGAAAACCAGAACCCGAAATTTTAGTTCCTCTCTCAAAATCTAGTAAGTTCAATTTTTTTCCGAGCTCAACATGATCAAGAACTTTAAAATCATTTTCAAATTTGAATCCTTCAGGAAGCCATCTTCTCACTTCAACATTTTCCTCAGCGCTTTTTCCAACCGGTACTGAAGAGTGGGCAATGTTTGGTGTTAAGCGTAATATAGAATCAATCCTTTCTTCAATCTCTTTTAATTTCCCATCGAGAATTGTAATTTCATCGCCAACCTGTTTCATTTCCGTGAATACTGCTGTAGTGTCCTCACCCGCTTTTTTCATTTTCGGAATCTGTGCAGATACTTGATTTTTTTTTGCCTTAAGTTCTTCTGTTTGTGAAATAAATGTTCTTCTCTCCTCATCAAGTTGAATTATTTCATCAACAATATCTTTTGCGTTTTTATTTAATAATCCTTGTTTAACGATTTCGCGATTTTCACGAATAAATTTGACGTCTAACATTATTTCTCCAAAACATTTTGAACTTCAGATTTTTTATTTAATAACTATGGTATAAATTTTATTTTGCACATATATTTCTTTAACTATAGTTTTACCGTCAGTATATGATTTCACCTTTTCATCGGTAAATACTTTAGCTCTAACTTCATCTTGAGGAAGATCTACTGCCATATCAATTTTCGAACGAACTTTACCATTTATTTGAACAACTATCGTAGTATTATCTTTTGTTAACGCGTCAGGATCTACATTGAACCATATAGGTTTTTCAAATAATGAAGTTTCTTTTCCAAGTAAGTTCCAGCACTCTTCTCCAAGATGCGGAGCAAGCGGCGCAATCATTACGGCAAATCTTTCTAATATATATGTTTTAACATCAGCTTTGCACTCTGCTAAATTTTTTAATTCATTCAATAATTCCATTAATGCGGCAACTGCAGTATTAAAATGAAAGTTATCAATCTCAGTCTGAACTTTTTCTAAGGTTGAATTTACTTTTCTATAAATATTCTTTTCCGTTTCATTCAATTCAGAGATAATATATTTGTCTTTAGAAGGATTTAGCCTAGCAATATCCTTGTGCGTTTCAAAAATTGCATAGGATCTCTGCACAAACCGGTCAACTCCAACAATACCTTTATCGCTCCAGTCACCACCAAGTTCATAAGGACCCATGAACATCATGTACATTCTAAATACATCGGCACCATACTCATTAATAAATGAATTTGGATCGACAACATTGCCTTTTGATTTAGACATCTTTGCGCCTTGACTGGTAATAGTACCTTGATGAATTAATTTTTGAAAAGGTTCATCGCTGTTTACCAAACCAATATCGCGCAAAAATTTATGAACGAATCTGGCGTATAATAAATGCATCACTGCATGTTCAGCGCCGCCAACATATGTATCAACCGGAGCCCATTTATTTGCGAGGGCTGAATCAAACATTCCCTCAGAATAATTTGGATTTAGATAACGCAAGTAATACCATGATGAATCAACGAATGTATCCATAGTATCGGGATCACGTTTTGCGTTATTTCCACATTTGGGGCATTTTACATTTATAAAATCTGATTTAGCGGCAAGTGGAGAACCGCCATCCGGTTTAAAATTTACATCGTAAGGAAGAACAACAGGAAGCTGATCTTCGGGAACAGGAACTTCACCGCATTTTTCACAATGAATAATTGGAATCGGTGTTCCCCAGTACCGCTGACGGGAAATAAGCCAGTCGCGCAAACGATAATTAGTTGTGCGCTTGCCGAGGCTCTGCGTTTCTAAATCTTTCGAGATTTCTTCAATTCCAATATCGGAGTTCAATCCATTATATTTTCCGGAATTGATCATTGTACCGGTTTCTGTAAATGCTTCAGTCAATTCATCGGTCTCATTTGTTCCATCTTGTAAAATGACCTTGCGAATTGGCAAATTAAACTTTTTAGCAAATTCAAAATCACGTTCATCATGTCCTGGAACCGCCATCACATATCCGGTACCATAAGTAGCGAGCACGTAATCAGCAATCCAAATTGGAACCTTCTCACCATTAACCGGATTTATTGCATAAGCTCCCGTCGGTACACCCGTTTTTTCTTTTACTGTTGATGTTCTGTCAACTTCGCTCAATGATTTTATTGAGTCGATATATTTGTTGACCGCTTCTTTGTATTCCGGTTTTGTAATTTTTTGTACCAATTCTTTTTCCGGCGCAAGTACAACATAAGTTACACCAAATAAAGTATCGGGCCGAGTAGTAAAAACTGTAATCTTTTCATCTAAACCTTCAATTGTAAAATCAACTTCGGTACCATGACTTCTCCCAATCCAATTCTGCTGCATCAATTTAGTTTTTTCAGGCCAATCAATTTTGTTTAATCCATCAAGTAATTCATCGGCATAATCGGTAATCTTAAAAAACCATTGCGTCAATGCCTTTTGTACAACAGTTGTCCCGCATCTTTCACAGCTTCCATCATTTAAAACCTGCTCGCGGGCTAAAACTGTATGACACGAAGGACACCAATTTACTGGCGCGTTTTTTCGGTATGCTAATCCTCTCTCGTACAATTTTAAAAATAAATACTGATTCCATTTATAATATTCGGGAACGCAAGTCATTAATTCGGCAGACCAATCATACATTCCACCCATATGTTTAACCATCTCTCGGATATCATTTATATTTTTGAGTGTGCTATCTTTGGGATGCACTCCCGTTTTAATAGCATAATTCTCTGCCGGAAGTCCGAATGCATCGTATCCCATTGGTTCAAAAACATTAAAACCTCTCAATTTTTTAAATCGCGAGTAGGAATCGGTTGGACCATAATTATACCAATGACCAATATGCATTTTAGCGGCAGATGGATATATAAACATTACCAGGCAATAGTGTTTTTTTTCAGTTTCAGATAAATCGGTTTTATAAACCCCTTTTTCTTCCCAGATGGTTTGCCACTTCTTTTCGGTTTCTTTAAATGGATATTTCATAAATTATTATTGGATAGTTAAAAATTGATGCTAAAATTACGAAAAAATGGGATGGGTTATCAAGGAAAGTTAAAAATAGTGATTTAAATGAAGCAGCCCCGAAATTGTTTCGGGGCTACAATAAATTCTGTTACAATAAAAAGTTAAATCTGGTAAAACATGCTCACGTCCCCAGCTCCCTCACGAATAATTTCGGGATCTTCTCCGCTTAAATCTATAATACTGCTTGGATTGCCATCAAGTGCACCTGAAGCAAGCATTAAATCAACCTGATTATTAAAAATTGATTGGATCTCCAGAGGGTTAACCAGCACATCCCCTTTCCGGTTTGTAACGCTGGTGCTAATAATTGGATTGCCTAGTTCTTTGGCTAGCATTAATGCAACATTATGATCGGGGATTCTAATTCCAACAGTTTCGCGTTTGGTCCACAATTTTTTGGGAACCTCCTTTGATGCTTGAAGAACAAAAGTATAGGGACCAGGTAAAAGTTTTTTCATCATTTTATATGCGTAATCAGAAACCTTAGCATATTTAGCTATGTCTTTTAAGTCCGGACAGATGAAGCTAAATAACTTAGTTCCGGCATCCTGCTTAATCTGATATACTCTATCAAGTGCATCACGGTTAAAAATGTCGCAACCGATTCCATATACCGTGTCGGTTGGATAAATAATAACTCCCCCCTCTCTTAAAACTTCTACCGCTTTGTTGATAAAACGTATTTGTGGATTAATGGGATGAAGTTCATAATATTCCATATCAACTCCCTTTCTTGTTGTTTATTATTGAGAATTATGAAATGTTGTTTTTGAAGCTTGTCATTAGCCAGTCGGTAATAAATTCACCTTTAAACAAACTTTTTAATTTCAAATTGTCAATAGAAATCAAAATTATTTTCATTTAGTTATGCTTTAATGTCAAAGTTTTTTTTATATAATTGCAAAAGGAAATTTGTTCCGCTGGATTATTAATTGACCAAAAGGATATTGAAAAATATGAGTGACAAAGAAAATATAATAGTGATAAGAAAAGGTACCGCCAAAGATGTTTCAATTATATTAGAATTAATTAAAGCTCTTGCCGATTATGAAAAAGCTCCTCATGAGGTTATTGCCGATGAAAAATTATTAACACAAAACTTGTTTGGTGACAAACCATATGCCGAAACCTTAATTGCTGATTATGATGGTGAACCTGCCGGATTCGCACTTTTTTTTCACAATTTTTCAACTTGGGTTGGAAAACCGGGAATTTATCTCGAAGATTTATTCGTAAAACCTCATCTACGTGGAAAAGGTATCGGTAAAAAGTTGTTGATTCAGATTGCAAAAATTGCGGTTGAAAGAGATTGCGGCAGATTCGAATGGGCTGTACTCGATTGGAATGAGCCATCAATCCAGTTTTATAAAAATCTTGGCGCAAAACCAATGGATGAATGGACAATATTCCGTATGACTGAACAACAAATAAAAGTATTGGCTGATATTGTAGATTAAATAGCGTTAGTAATCACGCACTTCTTTTTACCACTCTCCGCGAATCCTCTGCGCCCTTTGCGTTAAAAAATCAATCCGCTCACTAAACAATTTTATTTAATTAACGATACTATCCTAACAAAATATCTGAATCAAGTGCATGGAAATTAAGTCATCTCATAATAAATATTTAATCGAAACCAATGAATTAAAGGAATTGCTCAATAATGAGGATATTATCCTAATTGATACTCGCGAACCTGAAGATTATGAAATTGAGCACATCCCGGGGGCAATAAATATTTACGACATATTTACTTATCTGGCGGTTAATGAAACTAATGGTTACGAAGCTCTAGCTCAACATTTTACCAAAATATTTTCTGAAGCCGGAATTACCCAAAATAAGAGAGTTTTTATATATGAAGACGCGATGGATAATGGATATGGAAGATCGTGCCGCGGGTTATTCATCCTTTATTTCTTGGGACATAAAAATGTACAGGTTTTGCATGGCGGATTTCAAGCTTGGATAAATTGCAATTTACCAGTAACTAAAATTATTCCCCAAACGACTCCCACTGAATTTATTCCAAGTATAGATAGATCAATTATAATTACAAAAGAAGAGATGCTACGTGCAATTGAAGATTCAATAATTACAATATTGGATTGCCGTGATAGAGCCGAATGGGTGGCAATTAGCTCATCTCCCTATGGTCCCGATTTTACACCACGAAAAGGAAGAATTCCCAGGGCAACATGGATGGAATGGTACAATACGATGAAATATGAAAATCAAATCCCCTGGTTCAAATCCCCTCAAGAATTGCATGAGTTGTTCAAATCTTACGGATTAAATGAGAAAAGTAATATTTACGTTTATTGTTTCAAGGGTGCACGGACATCCAATACATATATGGCATTAAAAATGGCTGGATTTGAAAACGTTAAAAATTATCTCGGATCATGGAATGAATGGTCGAGAGATGAATCACTCCCTATTGAAAAAGGTTATCCTAAGCATAAATAGGATTAATGTTTATTCCCCCTAATCTTTTTTATTCTCACCCCTCTTTTTCCTATTTTTGAATTAGATTAATTAAAGAAAAAATGACAAGAAATAAAACAGCGGTAGTTGCGGTAAGTGGTGGTATGGATAGTTGTGTAACTGCCGCTATTGCAAATCAAAATTACAATTTGGCGTTTGCGCATATTAATTATGGGCAACGCACCGAAAAACGTGAGTTGAAGGCTTTTACCGATATAGCTGATTATTATAAAGTGGAGAAAAGATTGGTAATTGATTTTTCTCACTTCGCGAAAATCGGCGGTTCCTCTCTAACAGATTCAAGACTTGAAGTTACAAAGGCAGATCTTACAAATAAAGAAATTCCTTCTTCCTACGTTCCATTTAGAAACGCGAATATTTTAAGCGCGTGTACAAGCTGGGCAGAAATTTTAAATGCATCTGCAATATTTATCGGAGCTGTTTATGAAGACGCAAGCGGATATCCGGATTGCCGTCCACAGTTTTTTGAAGCTTATGAAAAAATGATAGATTTAGGAACAAAGCCGGAAACTAAAATAAAAATTGAAACACCAATAATTCATTTTTCGAAAAGTGAGATTGTAAAAAAAGGACTTGAGATTGGCGCTCCGCTTGACTTAACTTGGTCCTGCTATCAAAACGAAGATGAAGCATGCGGTGTGTGCGACAGCTGCGCTTTCCGGCTGCGTGGATTTGCCCAAGCCGGAGTTGATGATCCAATTATGTATAAAGTTAGACCAAAGTATTAATAATGGGTGCAATAATAATTACTAGTTTTTTTAATTATTAATTTTTTTTTCAATGAATCTGAAAGAAAAACTATACCGCGAATTTATAATCGACCATGGTTAATTGACCGTCTCCCCATCTTTAAAGTAATAAGGATTGCATTAATCCAAAATTTCCATCAATAATAAAGGTTTAAATATGAGCGATAAAACTAAAATACTGGTAACTTTTCCAAACCCCAACCCGGAAAGAGATTACACAATAATTCACTACGCTCCGGAGTTTACTTCTGTCTGTCCCGTTACCGGTCAGCCCGATTATGCCGAAATTATTCTGGAATATGTTGCCGATAAAATTTGTGTGGAATTAAAATCCTATAAGTTTTATCTCCAATCATACCGTAATGATGGGATTTACTTTGAAGCCGTAACAAATAGAATAGCTAATGATCTCATTAAAGTAATGAAGCCCCGTTATCTCAAAATAATTGCAAAGTTCAACACCCGCGGAGGAATTGCGTCCGATATTATAGTTGAACACAAAAAGAAATCTTTAAAAGCTAAACGCTAATAAACAGGAGATGTTATGGCAAAAAAATTAATAAAAAGAAGCTGGGCCGAGCCATTCAAAATTAAAATGGTTGAGCCTATAAAAATGACTACTCTCGAACAAAGACAGAAAGCCGCGAAAGAAGCAGGTTACAATACATTCTTATTAAAATCGGAAGATGTTTATATTGATTTATTAACCGACAGCGGTACAAATGCTATGAGTGATTATCAATGGGCAGGAATGATGCTTGGCGATGAAGCTTATGCAGGAAGCAAAAACTTTTACACACTCTGGGATAATGTTAAAAAATATTATGGTATGCCCTACTTCGTACCTACACATCAAGGGCGCGCCGCTGAACATATGATTTCTAAAATCATGATTAAGCCTGGCGATTTTATTCCCGGTAATATGTACTTCACTACTACCAGACTCCATCAAGAACTTGCGGGCGCAACCTTTGTGGATGTAATTGTTGATGAAGCTCATGATCCTCAAAATCACTATCCATTTAAAGGAAACATTGATCTGAACAAACTTGAAGCGTTAATTAAACAGGTTGGCGCAAAAAAAATTCCTTATGTAAGTATGGCAGGCCCGGTGAATATGGCCGGTGGTCAACCTTTCTCAATGGAAAACTTAAAAGATGTTTACAAGCTAACCCAAAAATATGGCGTTAAGCTTTGGTTCGACGCGACACGCGCGACCGAAAATGCCTACTTCATTAAAATGAAGGAAAAAGGATATTCCACAAAAAGTATTGCAAGCATTCTTAAAGAAATGTGCTCCTATTTTGATGGACTTTGGGTTTCCGCAAAAAAAGATTTAATGGTTAACATCGGTGGCTTTCTTGCTACTCGAAATAAAAAAGTTTTTGAAGAAGCAAGAAATCTTTGTGTAGTTTACGAAGGTCTTCATACTTATGGTGGTTTGGCTGGTAGAGATTTAGAAGCAATGGCTCGTGGAATTGAAGAAATGCTTGATTATGATAC
>QZKB01000096.1 GCA_003599415.1 Ignavibacteriales bacterium
GACAATGATTGTTGGGTAGAACCAACAAGAGCTATTTTTAATTTTCTTTTGTCAGCTATTTTTAGCAAATCTTTAAAGAGATCGTTACCTGTTATTCGCTTTATTGATCTTCCATATTTTAATTTTAACAAAATTGTTATCCCGATTCCATCTGCGAGAACAATTTTAGCCCTCTGACAGATTTCCTTAAAGTGACTATTTTGAAATGAGATCCTTAAGAAATCAAGGTTGAATGTAACTACTATTGAAGGCTTGTCATAATTAATTAAATGAAGTAATTTATCTTCTAAGGAAGCCGTATCTTTTATATTATTAATTTTGATATCATTTAAATACATATACGATCATAATATTTATCATTAATAAAATTCTCTTAAAAATGGTTAGAAGAAATTTAGCAATAATATTATTCCTCTTTAATTTGGTCCAAGTTATTTATCCTCAGTTTTCTTTAGTATCAGAAACAATTAACGGAAATAAGCATATACTTTATTTTAGCAACGATTATCGCTTTTACCTGGATAAAACTACTTCCCAAAATAAATTATTATTCCAAACTCCATTTGATGAATCAAAATCTGAGCAATTTAATTTACCAGAATCAGATATTTTTATTCCAATCCCGATTGACTCAAAACCTAGAACAAAATTCTTTATTGAAAAAGAAGAATTAATTCCTGCTACTCCGGAAGTTAATCCGACTTTTACAATTAATAATCAAAAAGAAATTCAATATAAATATACTACTTCTACACCCAAATCTTATAATTCTAAATTTCTGATAGAGAGGGGATATTTCTTTTATGAAGGGAATAAATATCTTCATCTTTCTTTCTCACCTTTTATTTATAATCCAAATGAAGGTGGTACCATAAGAATAATAAAGTTTCGTTTGGAAATTAATTATACAGAAAATGTTGAGGCAACAATAGTATCTGAAGAAAGATTAAATTCAATTACACCAAGCAAGATTAGTTATACAAATATTAAATCTCAAAGAAATGTATTCAGCGAAAATGATACCACTGATAAGTGGATAGATTATAACTCAAGCTATGTCAAAATAGGTGTGAACACGGACGCTGTTTATCGTATTACGTACGCTGATCTAATTCCTTATATAAATCTTTCTACTTTTAATCCAAAATCTTTAAGACTTTTGAATAGGGGAAAAGAATTGCCAATATATGTTTCTGGAGAAGAAGACAATTCTTTTGATCAGTCCGATTTTATTGAATTTGTAGGTGTAAGAAATATGGGGGGCAAACATCGGGAAATCAATAAGCAAGGAGAACCATACAATGAATATTTAGACCGTTATAGTGATACTACAATTTACTGGTTGACATGGGGTGGGGGCAATGGTTTGCGTGTTCAAATTGGAGATAACGAATATACAACTGAAGTATCCGATACTTTAGAATTTTATGATGAAATCATTCATTATGAAAAAAATAACTGGTTTGATTTTTCAATGGCAGACCAGGTAAGACGAGAAATGCCTTACTGGTTCGAAAATAAAACCTGGCATGAAGGTAATCTGGGAGTAGGAACAAAAAATTCTAATTTTACTGTTTCTGATGTTTATCCAGATAAACCATTATATGTTTTTTCTAAACTACAAAGTTATGCTTCCAATATTACTGCTAACGCTCATCTTTTAGCAATTTCTCTCAACACTTCAGCTTTGCAAGATTCTGGATATATTGATAAGTATAATCAAAAACTACTTAAAGGAGTATATAATTCAAACTTATTGAAAAACGGAACTAACACTCTCAAGATTCATTCATTTGCAACCCAGGCCTTTCCTAATACATGTATCTTTGACTGGTATGAGGTTGAGTATCCAAGATGGTTAAAATCCTTTAATGATTCGCTTTTATTTTCTTTTCCTTTTATTGAATCTTATCCTACGGTTAAGAATATAAAAATTTCAAATGTATCAAGTGATTCAATTATTATCTGGAAATTCGGTGGTTCGATAAAAAAATATAATTTATTAAGGAATGGCGATAAAGTAACTTTTAATGATACACTCAACAATAAAGATAAATATATACTCATAAAGGAAAATAAAATACTGTCTCCAAAGATTTATTATGCAAAGCAGTTTAGTAATCTTAGGAATAAAAATATACAGGCAGATTATCTGGCCATCACGCATAAGAAATTTATTTCAAAAACAAATGAGTACACCTCCTTCATCTCTGATTATTATAGTGTTAAAACCAAAATCATTGATGTAGATGATATCTATGATGAGTTTTCTTTTGGATATTTTAATCCTGAAGCAATTAAAGATTTTCTTAAATCAACACATAGTTATTGGCAATATCCTTATCCTGAATTTGTTTGTTTAATTGGTGGAGCCACTTATGATTATCTTGCGAATAAAACAAAATATATGAGTACTCCTCCAAAATATAATTATGTTCCATCGTTTGGTGCTTCTGTCAGCGATAATTGGTTTGTAACTTGGGATACTACAGGTGCTTATTTACCTCAGATGAATATTGGAAGAGTACCTGTTACAACAGAAAAAGAACTTGAACATTATATGGATAAACATAAAAATTATGTCAATGATAATTATGATGCCTGGAATAAAAGATTTATCTTTTTTTCCGGTGGGACTGGCAATAATCAGAGTCAACTGGATCAACTTCGTGAAGTGAATAATTATATCATTGATAATTATGTCTCAAATCCACCTGTTGGTGGAAATTCAAAACATTTTTATAAAACAATAAATCCAAATACTAATTTTGGTCCTTATACCGATGAGGAAATTAAAAAGAGCATTGACGAAGGTTCGGTTTTTATTTCCTATCTTGGTCATAGTGGTACACAAACCTGGGATAACTCAATAACTACACCATCTCAACTGAGTAATAAGGTCAATAGACATCCGTTGATAACTGATTTCGGATGTTCTACAGCAAGGTTTGCTGAACCAGATGTAATTTCCTTCTCTCAACTTTTTGTTACCGGCGATGAAGGTGATGCAATTGCATATATTGGAAATTCTTCACTTGGATTTTTATCGACGTCATTGTTAGCTCCGAAACTATTTTATGAAAAAGTTTTAAAAGATTCGGTGTATACAATAAGCGAAGCTTTAAAATTAGCCAAAGTCAAAATGCTTGAATTGTACGGTACCTCAGGTGTTTCCCAGTTATTTGCATTAACTAGTTCTTTGATTGGTGACCCAATTGTAAAACTTCAGCTTCCCAGACAACCAAATTTATCAGTTTCTTCGAATGACATTCGAATTGTTTCACTCAACCCCTCAGATATTATGGATTCTCTTTCAGTGTTCTTTAGTTACTTTAATTACGGAAAGGTAACAAGTGATTCGTTTTATATTGTAGTGGAAGATTCTATTAAGAATTCAGAAAAATATGTTTACTCAACTAAAAAGTTATTGCCAAATTTTTCTGATTCTCTGTCTTTGAAAATTCCTATTAGAAAAAAAACCGGTGAGCATATTTTATCAATCCATTTAGATACCGAAAACTCAGTAAAAGAAATTTCTGAATCAGATAATATTGCGGAAATCAAATTTTATGTGGTTGGTTCTAATGTTAAAAGTTTTTTCCTTAGTTCTTTTGAAAATGGAGCAGGAGACTTACTGGAATTTATAAATCCAGTAAATAAACAAGCAATTGATTCATTAGAAATTGAGCTATCAACAAAGGATGACTTTGATAATCCGATGGTATTATTTAGAGCTATGGATACCTTATATACTTCTATTAATATTTCAAGTTTAGAAAATAACAGACGTTATTGGATGAGATTTAAAGTTAATGGCAATGACGTTTGGGGATCATCTGTATCCTTTACTAAAAATGGTAGTAAGAGTTTTTTACTCTCTGATAGCATATCATATTTGAATTCAGTTTTATCAAATCTAAAATTCATAGGTGGAGGTCTTGAATTTGATACTACGCTTTCAGCTTTTTCAGTCCTTTCAGCCGGTTATAACGATGGGAATTCTGCTGTTATCCGAAAGAATTCCAAAAATTATATTCCTGAAAATACATTAAGAGGTCATCATATATGTCTCTTCGATGCAACCAATTTTGATTTTATCGCTTACAAGCATTTTGATTTACTTGGTGGCGGTACTACAGAAATAAATAATTATATAAATTTTCTTGATACACTTTCTAATAAATACCTCGTTATTATTGCTGTATCAGATGTCGGAAATATTTCTTCTTCCAATTTAAAAAATCAATTAAAAACTCTTGGCAGTATTTATATCGATAGCCTTGTCTTTAGAGGATCGTGGGCAATAATTGGTAGAAAAGGTGCTATCCCCGGATCTGTACCGGAAGCTTTTACCAAACCTTTTAATGGAAAGGTGGAAATAGATACTATTGTTTATTCACCAAATAAAAATGGATCATTATTGACTTCTGAAATTGGTCCTGTTGGGAAATGGGATTCTCTTTTAGTCAAACAAATATCTAATCCACAACTCATAAGTTCGTATTACCCAATTGGAATTAAAACTAATGGAACTATGGATACATTAAATGTTTTAATGATAAACAATGGGTCAGCAGATTTAAGCTTAATTAATGCCAAAACCTATCCCAAAATTAGAATCCAATCGAAATATAAAGCGGACTCTGATTCAATATCTCCGGGATTGTCTTATTTAAGTGTAAGATATCATACACTCCCTGAGCTTGCCACTAACTACCAGGTTGCCTCTGCTTCCAAGGATTCTCTCGTTCAGGGTGACAGCTCTAAAATTAATTTCTATATTTATAATGTTGGGGAAACTCCGGCGGATAGTTTTAACGTAAAACTCCTGCTTGTTAAACCGGATAACTCTCAAAGACAATTATTTGATTCTCTGGTGGTGCGACTTGATTCAATGAGCAGAAAATATTTTACTTATAATTATCACTCTAATTCATACGATGGTTATGGTAAAATGACTTTCCGGATTTCAATTGATGACAGCAATAAAATACTTGAGCTGTACGAAGATAATAATGTTTATGATATTCCCGTCTATGTAGCAAAGGATACAACCTCAACTTCAGTAACATCAGCTACTCTTGACGTTACTTATGACGGTATTGATATTATAGATGGTGATTACGTAGCCCCTGATCCTGAAATTAATATGACACTGAGCTACCCGGTGTGGTTTCCGGTAAACGATTCTGCTTCTGTCCAGATTTACCTTGACGGTGAGAAAGTAAATTATTCTAATCTTAAAATATTTTCGGATACAATTAATCGCAAACTTATCCTTACATATCTGCCGTCACTAACAGATGGTGAACACAGGTTAAGAGTATATGGTCAGAATATCATCGGCAGCATTGAGAATAATCCTGGCTATGAAAAGATTTTTAATGTTTCTAATGAAATGAACTTACTTGATGTGTTCAACTATCCTAACCCGTTTAAGGATAATACTTCATTTACATTTAAACTCTCTCAGATTCCTGATGAATTTAAAATTAAAATTTATACTGTTGCAGGTCGACTGATTAAGGAGTTTGTAAGATCTTCTTCTGAACTGAAATATGATTTTAACCAGATTCCATGGGACGGAAGAGATGAAGACGGAAACCTGATTGCGAATGGAGTATATCTTTATCGTATTCAGGTTAAGAAAGGGGATAAGCAATTGGTACAGACTCAAAAGCTCGCCATTGTAAGATAAACCTTTAAGAAATATTTAACGAAAGTTAACCATGAAGACAAAAGTTGTAATTCTTGTTATTGCTTTATTATCGTTTTATTCTGCTCAAACCAAACATTATAATACATATCATTTGCCGGATGAAATTATGCCGGTTGAATTAGTCTATTTCTATGCTAATCCCGAAGGTTCAATTATTAATCTTTTCTGGGGAACAGCAACAGAAGTAAATAATTACGGATATGATATTGAAAGGGCCGATGATAATTATTCATTTGCAGTAATTGGATTTATGCCTGGTCATGGAAACAGCTTCTCACCAAAAGATTATTTCTTCGCTGACACTTCCATAACGACAAATGGAATTTATAGGTACAGGTTAAAACAGATTGATACCGATGGTGTATTTGAATTTACAGATACGATTGATGTAACAATAAACAGTGTGGATGTAACTACAGAAAAAATTTTAATACCCGGTTATAAATTATTTCAGAACTATCCTAATCCTTTCAACCCGTCAACAAAAATATCATTTGAAATATCCGTTACCTCACAGGTTCAATTAAAAATATTTGATGCGCTGGGAAGAGAAATAGTAACCTTACTAAATTCTGAATTACAACCCGGCCATTATGAATATTCATTCTCAACTCAAAACATTCCGGATGTTGCCAGACCAAATTCAATTTCAAGCGGTACATATTTTTATTCAATTAGTATTGATGACGGCAAGAAAAAGTTTATTGAGACGAAAAAAATGACTATAATTAAGTAGTCAAAAAAGAGGTGTCTATGAAAAGAGCATTACTTTTTCTTTTTTTAATCCTTTCTTATCAATCTGCTTTTTCCCAATGGGAGATGTTACCCGGAGCTAACCAGGGAAATGTTGCCGGTGGATTCGGTTTAACCTGGATTGACGGACAACCATGTTATGCTGTTCACTTACGACCGGAAATTGGTTTTTCAAATTTTGGGGTAGGATTAGATTTGAATCTTGAATTTACAAGTGAAGGAAAACTACGTAAAGAAAATTTTAATGAGTTTTCTGACTACCTTAGTATTATCCGTTACGTTAGATATGGTTATAAAAGGGATGATGTTTATGTTCGTTTGGGAGCATTGGATTATGCTACACTTGGTCATGGAAGCATAATGTACATGTATAATAACAGTCCGACGTACGATGTTAGAAAAATAGGTCTGGAGTTCGATCTTGATTTTAACGCATTCGGCTTTGAATCTGTTTATGGGAATTTTGGTGAGACCGGAGTAGCAGGATTAAGAGGTTATGTCCGTCCTCTGAAATTCGGAGGCTCAGAAATTCCGATCATAAGTAATCTTGAAGTTGGGGCTACCTTTGCAACCGATTTTAATAAGTACGCATCTGTAATAAATGGAACTTACAATCATACAAATAATAAATTCAATATAACCGATGATCATGGTGCAATAAAAATTATGGGCTTGGATATTGGCTTACCGATCGGCTTATCGAGCTTTATTACTTTAACTCCTTATTTTGATTTTGCAAAGATAGTTGATTTTGGTAGCGGTACAGCAGCAGGTTTAATGTTTGATTTAAATGGTCTCGGTCTGGTTGATGTTCGCGCTAAACTTGAAAGAAGATTCAACGGTGATAATTATCTTCCTTCATATTTCAACTCATTGTATGAAATTCAGCGATTTGCACTTGATACTTCCACCGGGACATTCTCCGGTAAAGCCGCAGGTTTAAATGCTCTTGAATCAGTTGGTAATGGCTTCTATGGTGAATTGCTTGTCCGCGTGTTGAATACATTTGATATAATCGGTAGTTATCAAAGGCTTGATGATTACCCGACAAGCGGAATCCTCCATTTGATGGCGGATGTTTCTCCAAAAGACGGATCTTATGTTGCCCGTGCCGGTTATGATAAAGTAAATATTCAGGATGAAAAAGATTTGTTCACTCTTGATGATCGTTCATATTTGTATACTGAAGTTGGATACAAACCGTATCCTTATCTTCTAGTTTCATTAGTATACCAGTGGACTTTTGCACCTGTAAGAGATGCAGATGACAGGGTAATAGAATTCAAACCACAGAAGAAGATTGAGCCGAGAGTCTCATTTATCTATCCGTTTGATTTTGGTCCGACTCAACCAAAGTAATGCTCCTGCAACCTTCAAGGTTCTCACGCTGGATTGAATAAGTAACCTTGAAGGTCCTGAGACCAGATAGAATGTTCTTGATGTAGAACCTTGAAGGTCCTGGACAAGTGACACTATGTAGAACCTTCAAGGGTTACTGTGTGAAAACGAAAAACAAACCTTGAAGGTGTTCGCGAAGGATAGAATGAGTAACCTTGAAGGTCATGAGTCCTGGTAGGATGTTTTTAATGTAGAACCTTGAAGGTTTCTGATGCAGTCGGATGAGAACCTTCAAGGGTGTTCTCTTATCTCCATCAAATGTTTTTTACTATTGAAAGGTATAAGAAAAATCCTGTAATCTCTCTCTGGAATATCCGCAAACTTGCTTATAACCTCTTCAAACGCATTCATTCTTGATTTTAGTTTGTCACATCCAAAATCCTCACAGTATGCACAGTTCTCAAGTTTCTTTTCATTTACACAAGGACGAACCCGGCATTCAGTGTCAAGAGGGGCTTCATTATTAATACAGCCATCGCAGCCAACCTTTTCCGGTGCAAGATAAAATCCGAAATACTTCTGCCATTTTTCACTTACTTCTTTTTTATCATCAAAACTTTTAATATTAGGATTGTAAGCCGGGCAAAGATCGCACCTGAAACCGCATCTGGATAAAATCTCCATAACTCACTCCGGTTAAATTTTATTTCGTTTTATACCTGTCTTTCTGTTCAAAGAAAGTTATATCTGCATAACCCGCATAAATCTTTCCGCTGTGCTTTACACCATCGGGAATAAAATATCTGTCACCTTTTAAATAAGTACTTTTCTTTCCGTCAATCGTAATATCAATCATTCCTTCCAGAACAACACCACACTGGGCATTATGTGAATGCTCCGGTAAATCAACATCCTCTTTGAATTCCATAAAAACAATCTGATGATCTTCCGCCTGTGAAAGAAAACCGGTTACTCCTTTAAGCGGGATATCTGCCAACGGTAAGTTTCTAATTGGTTCAGGAAAAATATCTTCCAAGTTAATTTCCCTTCGTTGTGAAATTGTACTTGGTTAAAAATATGTAAATCTTAATTACTTGCAAAGCAGCTTATTCGTCATACGGTTATAAATTCAATCAATTACTTATACATTTAATCTTAACTTGTTCGTCAGGCATTCATCCTCATGTACACCTGCATGAATTCGGTGTGTTCGTTCAGGCCACCTTTTACTACTTTCATCGTCTAACAATTGAAAAAGAATGAGTCTGATATGAAAAAATTTATACTTGTTATAATTCTAACATTATTTGGCTTTTATTCGATAGGAAGAACAAATCAGCTTCCTGCTAAAAAAAATCCTCAGGTTAATGTTGATAGTCTTACTGTTGTTTACAATGGTCTGGTTGAAGATGAAGCCCTGTGCAAATGGATGATAATTGGACCGATACCGGTAACGGATAGTAATTCAAAATTAATAACCCAGGAAGAACAGAAGAAGGTATTTGATGAAGAATTTATTTCTCCACCTGATATTTGTTCGAGTGTTAAGGAAGGGAAACTACTTGTAAAAAATAATGAATATAAATGGCAACCTGTTGAAGCACGAGATGGAATAATCGACTTTGCGAAGATATATAAAGAAACTGCATTCAGAACAGTGTATGCTTTTGCTGAAATAAATATGGCGGAGGCTAAGGAGTTTATTCTTGGAGTTGGAAGCGATGATGGAATAAAAATATGGCTGAATAATAAACTCGTTCACGAAAACTGGATTGGTCGTGCTGTAAAACAGGATGATGATCTTATTCCATTCCAATTAAAAAAAGGACGTAACCAGGTTCTTGTAAAAGTGCAGAACATGGAATATGGCTGGGGATTTACCTGCCGCGTTTTTAAGCGCAGGCAGTTTGAAGATAGATTAATATTTTGTTCAGGAAGCGGAGACTTAAAAACAGTAAAATTGTTACTATCACTTGGAGCAAATGTTAATGCAAAAAATGAAACCGGACTGACAGCATTGAATAACGCCAGGTTGAACGGAAGAAAAGAAATTATTAATTCTCTTATTGAGAATGGCGTTGATCAGAATATATCGTTCCCTGCAAAAGAAAAACTTGTTGATGAATTATTTTATAATTACGTGAAGGATGATTCCATTGGTTTTGCTGTTCTTGCAGCTAAAGATGGGAAGATATTATATCAAAACTCTTATGGTTTTGCGGATGTTGAAAATAAAATTCCGGTAAGGCTTAATACTAAATTCCGGGTAGCCTCAATTACAAAACAATTTATTGCTGCCTCTATCCTGAAATTGGAGGAACAGGGTTTAATAAGTACAGGTGATTTATTATCCAAATTCATTCCTGATTTTCCCCGCGGTAATGAAGTTACAATTTATAATCTGTTGACTCATACTTCGGGTATTCACAGTTACACAAGTGAACCGGATTTACCTTTAAGAGTAACAACGCCGATTAAAGCAGAAGCTCTTATTAATGAAATTAAGCAGGATACTTTTGATTTTAATCCGGGTGATAAATTCCTTTATAATGATTCTGGCTATTTTATCCTGGGCTATATTATTGAAAAAGTAACTGGATTAAACTACGGAGATTATCTGAGGCAAAATATTTTTAATCCTCTTGGGATGAAAAATACCGGCGTTTACGATTCAGAGTTGAAACCGGAAAAGGAAGCACTTGGTTATAGTTTTATAAATGATAAAATTTCAAAATCAATAAACTGGGATATGTCCTGGGCAGGCGGGGCGGGATCATTATATAGTACGATAGAAGATTTGTTCATCTGGAATGAAGCTCTTTATAACGGTAAAATCCTAAGTAGTGAAAACCTGAAAAAAGCTTTAAACCCTGTAGCAACAAAAGAAAACAATAATCCTGCATCAGAAGATGGATATGGCTGCGGTTTGTTCTTATCAAAGTATCGTGGACTTAATGAAATTAGCCACAGCGGCGGAATTGAAGGCTTTAACAGCAGTCTGCTTAGAATACCAGAACAGAATTTTACTGTTGTTGTTTTAATAAACTGTTTACCAACACCACCTGGAATTTATGCTACGTATGTATCCCAACGAATAGCAGAAATTTATTTGTGGGATAAAATGGAAGCGCAGTAGTATGAAATAGAGAAAGATGTTTGATGGCAATTCGATTGGTATTGAGAAAGCTGAGGCGAAGGCTCCCTTCGACTACGCTCAGGGTACTGGTTGAAGGTGAAAATTGGAAATTTGGAATTGGGAATTGAAGATCGATTGTAACTCTGTGGTAATTCAATTGTCATTCGCTTTCGCGTTATTCGATTGTCATTGAGAAGGTTGAGGCTGAGGCGAAGGCTGAGTAAAAACAGCAATTGGAAATTTGCAATTAGAATGGTAATTCAAATTGTCAAACCTAATCATTGTGAAGGAGGGGAGGGGCATTGTCAAATTGTTAAATTGATTCATTGTTTAATTATCAATTCTCACTTTATCAGCAGGATTTATAAACCACTTGCTCAGGCTAACACGGTTTCCATCAAACAATTCACAATTGAAAATTCAAAATTTAGAATTGATTTAAATAATGCTGCTGCGAGCCTTGACAAGAAAAAATAAATGGTTTATTATTGCAAAAGTTTTTAACACAATAATCTTTGCGGGGGCAAAGTGGGTTTAAGATCTCCAAATATCTCTCTTCGTTGCTCGTTAAGTCGGTTATCCTATTACTATATACAAACTGTCAGAATCAGAATTTACAGAATTAGAGAATTAACGGAATAAAAATCAGGATCAGAATTTTCAGAATTATAGAATTAACAGAATTAAACTAAATGATTAATTATAGAATTAACGTGTGATTTTAAAACAGACAGAGTTTAATAATGGAAAAGGATGAATTGACTTATAAAATTATCGGCTGCGCAATGAATGTCCATAATAAGTTAGGCCCGGGATTCCAGGAGGTTATTTATCAAAGATGTCTTGCAATAGAATTAAAAAAAGCAAATCTTGATTATGAAAGAGAAAAAGAACAGAAAATATTTTATGACGAGATAGAAGTTGGTACACGTCGTGCAGATTTTATAGTTGAAGGTAAAGTTATAGTTGAGTTAAAAGCATTGGTTAATCTTGAAGATGTTCATTTAGCCCAGGCCAAGAATTATGTGGTTGCATATGATTTTCCTATTGGATTATTAATAAACTTTGGATCGCAGAGTTTGCAATACAAACTTATATTTAATCCTAAGTATTCGATGGTTTCAAAGCATTCAAGGCATTCTGAAAATTCTGTCATTCAGTAAATTCTGATTCAGACAGAGGAGGAAGAGAAACGAAGTAATAGAGTTTATCTCAGAAGCTATAGTGATAGATAGTTACAGCAAATTACAATCAAAAAATAAATCAAATGCCAGTGGATAAGCAGCTAAAGCCAGCTTATCTGTAGATGGCTTGCCCGGCAAAGACGGGGTTAAGTAATAGTTATAACGCTTAAAGTGAGTAAACGATAATGGTAAAAATTAATCCATTCAAACCGAATTCACCAGTACCACCCGGTATGTTTATTGGCAGAATTGAGGAAATTGAAAGAATTGAATCCCAATTGTTTCAAATCAGAGCTGGACAATCTACTAATTTCTTAATTACGGGTGAACGAGGTATTGGCAAATCATCTCTTCTGTTATTTACAAAATTTATTGCCCAAGGTGATATTACATTCTCAAGCAAGGAAGATAAGTTAAATTTTTTAGTTATTGATACAGATATTGATCCTAAAACTACTCAACTTGGATTGGTTAAAAAAATAGAATTAAATCTTCGCAAGGCACTTGACCGTTCTGAACCTACTAAAAAGTTTTTTTCAGATGTATGGGGCTTCTTAAAAAAAATCGAAGCAGCTGGTTTTAAGATTGGAGCAAACAAATCAGATAACTTTGATGAAACAGCTTTTGAGGAATTTGTATTTTCATTATCTGATACAGTAAACCGTCTATCTAATGATCAATCAGAAAATATTTTTAATGCAAAATATGATGGTGTATTACTTCTTATTGATGAAGCTGATAATAGTTCTCCAGAATTAAATCTCGGTACTTTTTTAAAATTGTTACTTGAAAAACTACAAAGAAGAAATTGCAACCATTTTATAGTTGGTCTCGCCGGCTTACCAATTCTTAAACAGACATTAATTAATAGTCATCCATCTTCTTTAAGGTTATTTGAGGATATTTTAGTTGAACAATTAACAAATAAAGAAGTTGAAAGAGTCATAGATAGGTGTCTAGAAGAAGCAGAGAAATTAAATAATAAGAAAACTGAAATAACTCCGACTGCAAAACAAATTCTCGTTAACTTCTCTGAAGGTTATCCTCATTTTATTCAACAATTTGGACACTGTGCATTTTCAAAAGATAACGATAATATTATAGATGAAAATGATTGTTTTGATGGAGCGATGTCGAGCGGTGGTGCACTAGATTTGATTGGTGAAAGATATTATAGAGATAATTTTTACAATAAAGTTCAAAAAGAAAGTTATAGGCAAGTCTTAAGAATTATGGCTGAATACAAAAATGTTTGGGTCACAAAAAAATATATAAAAAGTAAATTTAAAGGCAATGAAGCTATACTAAATAATGCAATTAAGGCATTACGGGATAGACATATTATTTTGCCCAAAGAAGGTGAAAAAGGCATTTATCGTTTACAGCACAGAGGATTTGCACTTTGGATTAAACTAAAAACAACACCTCCAAAAGAGTTGAAAGAAGAAGTAGAAGTTACTGAATAATTAAACGCGTTATAACCCGTCGCTCAACGCGGACAGCTCCGCAAAGAACGCGGGATAAACTGTTTTTCAGTGCGGCAGTTGTGTTGTTATAAAGTTGGATTGCAAAAGTAAGTTGCTCTTTGAATTTAGTGAATAAAATAAATTTATAAATAATGATCGGCAAAGTATTTTCAAGAACATTGTTGTTAATGGCAGCAGGCTTAAAAGTGAAATAACTAAATAAATAATATGATAGACTACAGAGAAATATCAGAAAGCGATTCAAAAAGTTTTCTTGATTTAATGCTGAAACTGGATGAAGAGACTGACTTTATGATGTATGAGGTGGGTGAAAGAAGTCGTTCGGTTCAGTTGCAAAGTGATGAGATCAAAAAAATAATATCTTCAAATAACAGCACAATTTATTTAGCACTGGATAATAAAATTCCGGTTGGCTTTATTGTGGCAGAAGGCGGCACCTTTAAAAGAAATGCACACTGTTGTTATCTTGCAATCGGAGTATTAAAAAATTATTCAGGCAGAGGAATTGGTAAAACATTGTTCTCCAAAATCTTTGATTGGGGAGATAAACATAACATTATACGGTTTGAATTAACAGTAATGTGTCACAATGAAGCTGCAGTTAATCTTTATAAGAAGCTGGGATTTGAGATTGAAGGAGTAAAACGAACTTCTCTTATAATTAATGGCAAAAGAATAGATGAATTTTACATGAGTAAAGTTAAACAATAAAGTCCTTATAGCGATAGTTGCTTGGTAATGTATCTGCAGCGGCGGACAGTTAATTAAATGTTGTTATAATAT
>QZKB01000036.1 GCA_003599415.1 Ignavibacteriales bacterium
ATTCAAACAATAACGAAGAACATACAGCCGGTACTCTGCCAATCAAATCTCCAATAAACGGAATTGTTGTTGAAAGGAACGTGGTTATTGGACAGTTGGTAGATGCTACCACCACGGCATTCAAAATTATAAATACAAATTCTGTTTGGATTGATGCCCAGATTTATGAAAAAGACATGAATAAGTTTAGCAATAAATCAAATGCAGTTTTTACATCAGCTTCATATCCGGGTGAAAAGTTTGAAGGTAAAATTATTTACATCGGGCAAATTGTTGATGAACAGACGCGGACTATAACATTACGATGTGAGGTTCAGAACAAAGCAGGGAAATTAAAACCGCAGATGTTTGGTGAATTAAGCATACCTGTTGGATCTGATGCGAAAGCAATTATAATCTCTGCCGAATCGGTTTATAAAGATGCAAACCAAAACTTTGTTTTTATTCAGCAGAACGATTCCACCTTCGAAAACCGTATTGTTGAAACTGGAATTTCATTGGACAACATGATTGAAATAAAAGACGGGATAAAAACAGGTGAAAAAATTGTAACCTCCGGAGTGTTCTATCTTAAAAGCGAGTTGAAGAAAGACGAAATAGCGGAGGACGAACACTGATGCTTGAAAAAATTATTTCTTTTACACTTAAACAGAAAGGAATGATCATATTCTTTTCTGTTGCACTTATTGCTGTAGGAGTATATTCTTACCTTACTCTGCCAATAGATGCTTTCCCGGATGTAACAAATATTCAGGTTGAGATAGTTAGTCATGCTGACGGCTTATCCGCAATTGAAATTGAGAGGAATGTAACATATCCAATAGAGATGTCGATGCGCGGGCTTCCGGATGTAGAGCAGATGCGTTCTGTTACAAAGTTTGGTCTTTCTATTGTAACAATAATTTTCAAGGATGAAGTTGATATTTACTTTGCACGTCAGCTTGTGTTTGAAAGACTTGCAGAAGCGAAAGAGAATGTTCCTGAAGGTGTTGAAATTGAAATGGGTCCTATTGCTACCGTAATGGGCGAAATTTATCAGTACACTCTGCAAGGGAAAATGCCGGATGATTCACCGGATAAAATTGCTTACCTCTCTAACCTTAGGACTATACAGGAATGTATTGTTGCTCCCCAGCTAAAAAATGTCCCTGGGGTAAATGAAATTAATTCCTTCGGCGGCTACTTTAAGCAATACCAGGTAAATGTATTTCCGGAAAAGTTGATTAAGTACAACATCACTGTTGATGATATTTACGAGGCAATTGGAAATAACAACCGGAACGTCGGTGGAAATATTCTTGAAAGAAATTCAGATCAGTACATTGTCCGCGGCGTTGGCTTGATAAAAGATATAAATGACATTGAAAATATTGTTCTTAAATCTTCAGGTGGAATTCCAACATACTTAAAAGATGTTGCTAATGTAAAAGTTGGCGAGGCTGTTCGTATGGGTGCCGCAATTATAAACGGTAAAGAAGAAGCTGTAGGTGGAATTGTAATGATGCTCCGCGGAGAAAACAGCCGGGATGTTGTGAACAAAGTAAAAGAAAAAGTTAAAGAGATAAATGAGAATAACATTCTGCCGGATGAGATTAAAATTGTTCCTTATTACGACAGAAGCGATATTGTTTCAGCAAGTGTTAATACGGTTAACAAGGCTTTGATTGAAGGAGCTATTCTCGTTTTGTTAATACTCTATCTTTTGCTAAGAAGCTTTAGGGGCAGCTTTGTTGTCCTTATTGCCTTACCGCTCTCACTACTTCTTACTTTTTTGATAATGAAAGTTGTTGGTCTTAGCGCAAATCTAATGTCGCTGGGCGGATTGGCTATATCAATAGGAATGATAATCGATGCAACAATTATACAGGTTGAAAATGTGCAGCGTCATTTAAGTGAAACTGACATTGAGCACTATAAATTAAGGACAGTTTTAAAAGCAGTTCTTGAAGTAAGAAAGCCGAGCATTTTTGGTGAACTAATAATTGCAATTACATTTATTCCTATTCTTTCTTTGGAAGGGATTGAAGGCAAGATGTTTGGTCCGCTTGCAAAGACTGTTGCAATTGCGTTGTTGTCTTCGTTGTTCCTTTCAATTTTTGTAATTCCTGTTTTGTGCGGAATGTTTCTTAAACCGCAGCCGGAAAAAGAAAGTATAATAATGAAATATGCAAAACGAATTTATCTTCCCTTATTAAATTATTCGATGAAAAAGAGAAATTTGGTTCTTGCAGGTGCAGGTGCAGCATTAATTTTTTCTCTTTTCCTTTTTACAAGATTAGGAACAGAGTTCATTCCTATAATGGATGAAGGTGCCTTCGATATGGACGTGGCGCTTCTGCCCGGCGTTTCACTTTCTAAGGCAATGGAAGTTAACCAGCTTGCAGCAGAAAAACTAAAAAAATTCCCTGAGCTGGAAACAGTTGTTGGAAGAGTTGGTCAAACAGGAGTTGCACTGGATACACGCGGTGTTGATAAAACCGGTTATGTTGGTGTGCTGAAACCAAAAGATGAATGGACAAGAGATATAACGCGTGAAGAGCTAACAAATGAAATGAGAGAATCACTCGAATCAATTCCGGGAATTAGTTTTGGATTCAGCCAGCCGATTCAATGCAGGATTGACGAGCTGATTGCAGGCACAAAAGCACAATTAATTCTTAAATTATTTGGTGATGATATTGACCTGTTAAAAAGTAAAGCGGATGAAATTGCAAAATTACTTTCTTCAATTGAAGGCGGAACAGATATTATGACGGAAAAAGTAAGCGGTCAGCCATATCTAACTATCAATATTGACAGAGAAAAAATTGCCCGCTACGGATTAAACATAAATGATGTTCAGAACGTAATTGAAATTGCAGTTGCTGGTAAAACAGCTTCAAGACTTTATGAAGAGAACAGGATCTTTGATATAACTGTAAGACTGCCGGAAGAAAAAAGAAATTCAATTGAATCAATCGGCAATATACTTGTTCCAATAAGCGAAAGTGCAAATATTCCTATTGGTCAGTTGGCAGATATAAGTATTACCGAGGGTCCTGTGCAGATAAGCCGTGAAGAAGGAATACGAAGAATCGGAATTGAAATGAATATAAGCGGAAGAGATATTGGTAGCTTTGTTTCCGAAGCTAAAGAAAAGATAAGAAGAATAATTACTCTGCCGGCCGGATATTATTTAACATGGGGCGGTCAGTTTGAAAACCAGGAACGTGCAATGAACAGGCTTATGATAATTGCGCCTGTTGCAATTGGAATAATTCTGCTTTTATTATTCCTTACTTTCAGGTCAATCAAACTTGCTTTGCTAGTAGTTACAAATCTTCCTTTTTCCTTAATCGGTGGAATAATTTCTTTATACATTTCCGGACTATATTTATCAGTACCGGCTTCAGTAGGATTCATTGTATTGTTTGGTGTTGCAGTGTTAAACGGATTAGTGTTAGTATCCCATATTTCACATTTAAGAGATGAAGGAATTGAACAGGAAGAAGCAATTATCAAAGGAAGCCTGGATAGGTTGCGCCCGGTTTTGATGACGGCATCAATTGCAATTTTCAGTTTGGCACCAATGTTATTTGCAACAGGAACAGGTTCGGAAATTCAGAAGCCATTGGCTGTTGTTGTTGTAGGCGGATTGCTTACTTCTACACTGTTAACACTCCTGATTATTCCTTCTGTTTTTTCCTGGTTTGATAGAAAGACCTCTTAGAGAGGTCTTTCTTTTTTAAATTGAATTTCATCACATCAATATTTTATATTATCACTCACATTTTATTCTAAGACCATTTCCCAACCAGATGTTTTACTTAAATAATTTTTGATTGGAATCCTCTTTCATTTTCAATCATCATATTCTTAAAAGATTAAATATTATGACAGCACAACCAAAAGTAATAGTATTTTCCACGCCAACCTGCAGTTATTGCAATTCGGCAAAAAGATATTTCCGGGAAAACAATATCAGGTTTACGGATGTAGATGTCTCTAAAGACGTTTCAGCAGCAAAAGACATGCAGAGAAGAACCGGGCAAACCGGCGTTCCGGTAATACTTATTAATAACCGACCAATTATTGGATTCGATAAATCTAAAATAATGCAAATGTTAAATTTAAAAAATTAATGGAGACCTAAATGAAAATTAATCCTTTGGATGACCGCGTGCTTATTGAGCCGCTTTTGGCAGAAGAAAGAACTTCATCTGGAATTATTATTCCTGATACCGCTAAAGAAAAACCCAGAATGGGAACTGTGATAGAGGTTGGGACAGACGAAGACCTGAGAGAAAAAGTTAAAAAAGGTAATAAAGTTCTTTTTGCCAAGTATGGTGGAGATGAAATTGATATGAACGGTAAAGAATACAGAATAATTCAAAGAACAGATATTCTTGCCGTAGTAGAAGACTGATTTTTTTATAAATTATTAAAAGGAACAAAAAAAATGCTAAGAACAAATTTAACTCATGTGCTCTCAAAAGATGATCACTCTAAAGTTTTACAGGAAAATGAAAACGTTATGATATGCTGCGGCAGGATGGGACCAATGTGCATCCCGGTTTACGAATCAATGGAAGAACTTGAATCAGAATATACAAATGTTAAATTTGCCGATATGGAATTTGATTCATCGGATGCAGCCGTTATCCGTAATTTACCCGAGTGCAGAAGTTTCCAGGGATTACCGTTCGTAGTTTATTACAAGAATGGCAAGGTAGTAAAAGCTACAAGCAGCATTCAAAGCAAAGAACAGATAACTGAAATATTAGACCAGCACTTTAACCACCAGCAAGTTTTAAAAAATGAATAATTATTTTGATGTAATTGTAATTGGAGCCGGAGCCGCAGGTTTAACTGCCGGTATTTATTTATCCCGTGCAAAAGTAAAAACTCTTATACTTAACGAAGGCACTGTTGGTGGACAATTAGTATTGACTCATGAAATTGCAAATTACCCGGGAGTTGAAAATATAAGCGGGTACGAACTTGCAAGGACAATGAAAATACAGGCGCAGAAATTTGGCTGTGTAATTAAATCCAATCTTAAAATAACCAGTATGGATTTAACCGGTGAAATAAAAACCATCGAAATAAATAATAAAGATACATTTACATCAGATTCGGTTATTATTGCAACCGGCGGAAAACCAAGATCTGTTGGAGTACCAGGTGAAGATGTCTTCAAAGGTAAAGGAATTTCTTATTGTGCTACCTGCGACGGTGATTTCTTTCAGGATAAAGAAATTATTGTAGTTGGCGGCGGTAACTCTGCCCTGGAGGAAGCTGTCTCTTTAACAAAATATGCTTCTAAAGTTACAATAGTGCATCAGTTTGATCACTTCCAGGCTTTTGAACATTATGTTGATGAAGCAAGGAATAATCCCAAAATTGATTTTATTATGGAATCAAAGATTGTTGAATTTGTTGGTGATGAGAAACTGAATTCCGTAAAAATTGAGAACCTGCGCACAAATCAGATTACTGAAAAAGTAATTGATGGTGTTTTCATTTTTATCGGTTATGTTCCGAATACAGAAAAATTAGAGGGCATAATTGAACTGAATGACTGGAAAGAAATTATTGTTGATAAAAATATGGCTACAAATTTAAATGGTGTTTATGCTGCGGGCGATTCCATTGCAAAGCGTTACCGCCAGGTTACAACTGCCGTAGCAGATGGAACAATTGCCGCTTTAAGTGCTGCTGAATATTTGAATAATCTTAAGAAAGAAAAATTGTTGCTGCAATCCTGATAATTTCTTTCAGTACTTTTTTTTAGTAAACCGTTAGAGAATTTTTTTCTAACGGTTTTTTTTTCGTCATATTTGTCTCCTCTTTTCGCCTATTTAGTCGAAAATTAATTCCTATATTATTTCAAGATGTAAAAAATGTTGAATTAGTATGTTATAAGTCGTGGCACGATTGTTAATATTATTCAATCAACAGACTAATCATTAACAAAATAAAAGGAGCTACAAATGAAACGTTCAGCATTTTTCGCAATCGCATTATTTTTCTCATTCTTACTTTTTGCTTCATCAGCAAATGCACAAACCACCGGTAACGGTAATGGCAACGGAGCAAAAATTAATTGGGTAGACGCTAATGGCGATGGTATCTGCGATAACTTTGGAACATCACTTCAAGGATCAAATTCCGGAAAAGGTTATGGCAAAAAAGACGGAACCGGGACTGGAACCAGACCACAGGACGGAACCGGCTACGGTAAAAAAGGTGGAAATGGTACAGGTTCAGGAACAGGAGTTTGTGACGGTACCGGTCCAAAAGGATCTGCTTCAAGAAAAGGCGGAAAGTAATTCAACGTATTCCACAGGAAGGCGTGCATAAGCACGCTTTCTTCTTTTAAACTCTCTCCAATAATTATCCAACTAAAACCTTTATCCTTACAACCAATAAATTAAAATTATCCTTGCCATTTACCAGCCATTTTCAGATTTTTCTTTGCCTGAATTGAGGTTGACTAATAATTTTAAAGATATTTTCACACTCTCTCTTGCTTTTTTATCATTCGGGATTTCTAAGAAATTCAAATAGTATCTAAGAACGTTCATTTTATATATGTAGTAAGTATTTGTTTTAAGTAAATAAACTTTTTCTGTTCACTTATTGTCCAAATGGAAACATTGAATTCTAAATGAAAAGATCTGCTGTTATTATCTTTCTTTTTTTTCTAAATGGAATTATTTTTTGCCAGGGATATTCCGTTTCAGGAACTGTTATCGATTCACTTGAAGGTGAGCCTCTCTTCAAAGCAAATGCAATTATCTCAGATACCTCCGGTTCAATGATTGATGGTAGTTTTACAAATACCAAAGGCATTTTCAAAGTAGATAAACTACAAAAAGGCAGTTACCGGCTGTCAATAGAGTTCCTTGGATTTAAGCCTTTTAAAAGAAATATTGTAATTGATAAAAATTCTGTCGATCTGAAAACTATCCGGTTAATCCCAACTTCAATTCAAACTGAAGAAATAAATATTGTTGATAAACCAATTCCGGTTGTTATCAAAAAGGATACAACAGAATTCAATGCTAATGCTTTTAAAGTAAACATTGATGCAAATGCAGAAGATCTTGTAAAAAAGATGCCCGGCATTTCTGTTGAAGACGGACAGGTAAAAGCACAGGGAGAAGATGTTAAGAAAGTATTAGTTGATGGAAAAACATTTTTTGGCGATGACCCCAATGCTGTCCTTAAAAATGTTCCGGCTGAAATAATTGAAAGAATTCAGGTGTTTGATAAACAAAGCGAGCAAAGTGAATTCTCAGGCTTTGATGACGGCAATACAAGCAAGACTATTAACATAGTCACTTCTTTAAGGATACGGGAAGGTACGTTTGGGAAATTCATAGGTGGATATGGAAACGAAGATAAGTATTTAAGTTCCGGGAATATTAATGTTTTTAATAATGAGCAGAGATTTTCATTGCTTGGTCAGTTAAATAATATCAACCAGCAAAATTTTTCAAACGAGGATTTGCTTGGTGTAATGTCAGGCAGTGGAGGAGGCGGAAGAAGAGGCGGTTTCCAAAGACCATCCGGAATGTCACAGATGAGAAGCGGAGGAGGTTCCGGAGGCGGTAGCTTTCAAAGAGGCGGCGGAGATGTATCAAACTTTCTTGTTAGTTCTAAAGACGGACTTACAAATACCGGTGCATTCGGATTAAATTATACGGATAACTGGAGCGAAAATTTTGAAATAAGCAGCAGCTATTTCTTCAACAGAACAAACAATAATTCAAATGTTAATACAAACCGGGACTATATCCTGGTTCCACCTTTGCGGCAGAATTATATGGAAAGCAATTTATCCAACACAATAAATACAAATCACCGGCTTAATATTAAACTTGATTATAAAATCGACTCGATGAATTCAGTTATGTTAAGACCCAACCTTTCTGTGCAGCAAAATGATGGTACAAGTAATATTCTTGGAAATACATTTTCAAGCGGACAAAACATTAATTCAATAATAAATTCGTTCAATTCCAATCTAAAGGCTGTTGATGCTTCTGCTGAACTGCTTTACCGGCACAGGTTTGCTGCAAAAGGAAGGACTGTTTCAGTTGGAATAAATTCTTCATTAAAGAAAAATGACGGCAACAATAAACTCTACTCAGAAAATTATTATTCAGATGCTTCGGTTCTAAGCGATACAGTTGACCAGGCTGCATATCTTGTTAAGAATGGTTTTTCAGGTTCAGCCAATCTTGTTTATACTGAACCGGTTTCGGATTTTTCACAGTTGCAATTTATATCCGCCTATTATTATTCAAAAGATAAAAGTGATCTTAATACTTTTAAAAAACAAAACGGCACCGGCTATTCTTTGCTTGATACTTCACTTAGTAATATTTATAACAAAATTTATAATACTCAAACTTATGGAACAGGCTTCAGGTATAACCGGAATGGATGGAATTTTAACCTTAACCTGAATTACAGGATTGCACAGTTAAAGAATGAGCAAACTTTCCCTTATTCTGACAATACAGTTCGGAAATTTTATTCTATTCTGCCTTCTTTTATGTTGAGATATGGAGTATCCCGTGATCAGAATGTAAGATTGTTTTACCGCAGCAATAATACGGAACCAAGTGTTGAACAATTGCAGAATGTACTGGATAATTCGAACCCGGCGCAGTTACGAATCGGAAATCCCGGGCTTAAACAAAATTATTCACAATCATTGAACATTAATTATTCAAGAGTGAATGTTCAGGACATGACTTCATTTTTTGTTTTATTGGGTGGAGCGTTGACTTATGACTATGTTGGTACCAGCACCATTATTGCATCAGGTGATACCTTAAGAGTAAATAATATAATTCTTAATCCCGGTACGCAATTGCAAACCTATACTAACCTGGGCGGGCAAAGAAGTCTTTATTCATTTATTAATTATGGTATGCCGGTTTCTTTTATAAAATCAAATTTAAACCTTAGCTTGAATTATAATTACGCAAGAACTCCCGGCATTATTAACAGCATAACGAACTACTCAAATTCTAACAGCTTTGGAGTGGGATTTAATATCAGCAGCAACATTAGCCAGGATATTGACTTTTCAGTTTCAACCAACGGCAATTACAGCATTGTTAAGAACAGTTCGCAAAGCAGTAGTAATAATAATTATTTCAGCAACAGGTCAAGGTTAAAAATTTATTGGAACGTCTGGCTTGGCATAATATTACAAACCGATTTTGAATACCGTTACGATGGTGGTTTGTCAGGCGATTATGATCCTAATTCCTATTTATGGAATGCAGGCATAAGCAAGAAATTATTCAATAAAGATCAGGGTGAAATAAAGATTGCCGTGTATGATATTCTTAAGAGAAACAGCAATCTTCAAAGAAAGATTACTGATTTGTACATTGAAGATACAAGCACCAACGTATTAACCCAGTACATTATGGTTTCATTCATCTACAACCTGAGAGCATTTTGATTCCCGGGAAATTATATTTTTTTAACTCCATTGTTTTCTTCCGGTTCAAACCGAACGAAGCATTCTAACCAAATAGAATTGCCGACCTAATTCAAGGAAACTTCTTCTTTCCAGTTTCAATCTCTGAATTTGTTTCTTTAAGAACTTCAAACAATTCCTTCGGTGGTTGAAGTATACTCCAGTCATTTCGTCCGTATTTCCAGTTTTCATCCATCAGCATTGAGTAACCGGGAAAAAGCCAGTAACCATCTTCATTTTCAGCAAAACCAATAAGACAATTTTTCCATTCATTTCCTTTCAATGTATTCATTAATAATCCCGGGCAGTGTATTAAATAAATTCCTTCGGAAGCAAGATATTCAACCTGCTGTTTTCCTCTGCCTTCATACGTAATAAGGAACACCGGGCTTTCCGGCGAACTTAATCCTTTCCACAATCCTTTATAATACCAGCTTTGCGGAATTCCCGGCGTATAAAATCCCCAGACAAAATCAGGATTTATTTTTTTTACTTCTGCATCAAGCCATCCAGCAATTTCCGCAACTGCCTCTTCCAGGGTTAAATAATATTCTTTAAGCAAACCATTTTTCTTCAGCCATTCAAAACGAAGATGAGGCAAAGCAGATATTGCTTCATCATAAATATTTTTGTCTAACAGGAATGATTTCTTCCGTTTTAAAAATTCATTGAAGGTCAGGCTGTCAAATGAAAATGCTTCAGTAATGGTAAGAGATTCAAATCCATATAATTCCATATCATTGAATGAACCAAGGAGAGTATTGGGATATTCTTTTGAAAGCTTTGCGAGCTCAACTGTAACCGGTAATACAGCATCCTTCCAATATTCAATATCCAAAGGCGAAGGTGAACCATTTTCAATTCCATCAACTGAAGCAGTTTTGGAATACGTTTTATTTTTGAAGTAATCCGGGTTTGGCAGGTTAGGTCCCGCAATAACTTTAAGGTTATATTTTTGCAAAGTTGAAAGTGTAAACCGGAGATCATCAATAAATGCTTTTTTAGCCGAATCGTTTTTTAGTCCTGAATAAGTGCTTGCCTGAAGAGGTGCTTCAATCAAATTAAATCCTGCGTCTTTAAGATATTTGCACATTTTCTCAAGGTTATTTGGATTTGATGATTGCTTATCCATACCAAAAAATGCACTTCTTACTTTCTTAGTTACTAATTCTTTAAGTGTTGAATTTTTTATTTTCAGGGTTCCATGTGTATCCGGATTATAATTCAGCGAATCATAAACATCAGCAGGTGGTCTGTTTGCCAGTTCACCTTGTTCTAAAATTATTTTATCCGGAGTCTCAGAAAAGTTTTTAAGATTATCCCAACGGATTATTGGATTAAAAGGTTTAAATACATTTTTATTTCTTAGTAATGAAGCAAGATATTTTATAAAGTTGTTTTCAAACGTTTCATTCCCATTTAAGAACCCGGTTGGAATTACAGGTTTATCGGACCATCGCGTTGTCCAGCCATTCATATTTATTAAATACCTTGGAAGCAAAACAACAAAACCTTTTCCTGCTTTTGCCACTACCATTACGGCATTTGAGTATGGACCTCCAAGGTAAATGCCTTCAGCAGATTTGATTCCTGCATTCTCATTCAATTCCTTCAAACGCATTGATGTTTCAAATGATGAGACAGGAATGGAAATATTATCGCCTTTATCAACCAATAAGCTAAAAGCTCTGCCGCCGAATATTTTTTCAACTCCGTTGCCAAGAGGCGTTTCTTTATGAACCTGAAGCATTGGCGGATTGATATAATAAGCTGAAGGAAGCAAATTGCTTTTGTAACCGCTAACCTGGTCGTGAATTACTTTACCTTCAATTCTTACAGGAACAGAGAGTGAATCCAAAAGCCGGTTCAAGATTATTCTGTCATTCTCTTCACTGGAATAAAGGGATACCAGTATTCCTCCGTTAGTAACATATTTTTTCAAAAACTCTTTTTCAGCTAAATTCATTTTGGATGGAGAAGGAAACGGGTAACGGCTTGCAGCAAGAATTATCATTTTATAATCTTTATCGCTTTCCGCAAGTGAAGGATAGTATCTTCTGTAATCAACTTTAAATCCTTCTTCGGGAAGATGAGTTAAAAACTGTTGAAATAAGATCGGGTCAGACATCTGGTAATCAAGGATAAGAATTTTTTCCCGGGCAGGAATAAAACCAAGAGACAAAAAGAAAACCATTACCAGGACAACAAATCTCTTCGTCATTTTAACACCGGCATTTGTTGATGCAAATATAAGTGAAGCTATCCCGGATTTAAAATCTTTATTTCCTGAATTTCAGAATTTTCGGTTTGCTCAAACTTACAACGTGTCAAATACTAAAACTGAATATCCCGCCACTTAAGTTTGGACTGAATAACAGATTGTTGAAAATAAAACTTATTCTTTACAAGATGATTTTACCGAGTTGGCAAAAATGGAAAAATATATTTTGCAATATTTGTTATGCTCTTAAATTGTATTAAAATAATTTCATAAATCCGATATAGAAAATAAAAGAGGGATTGTTTAAAGAATAAAAAAGGGACTATCTTTGAGAAAAAAAATCACCCAATGGGTGAAAAATAAAGTGTAAGTTTATCAACTCACCCCTCTGAAAATAAACAACGAATATCCCCTCTCTTGGCAAGAGAGGGGAAAGCCTGCCATTGCAGGCTGGGGTGAGTTCTGCTATTAGGATATAAATATTTCTTCTTCAATATCGGAATTTGGAAAAATAATTTATCCCGACTTAAAAGTCATGAAATTCACCTATGTATTTCCTCAAAAGATTATTATATATTTGGGCTGTTAAGTTGGGTGGCTTACATGATGGGATTTTTACTTACATACTTTGCTCAATCCGTTAAAGAAGAACTTAATGTGTACCTTGAGCATTTTTTTGACCTTGGTAGTCCGATGTTTATTTCTCTCTTCTTTGTGGCTTCTTTGCTCTTTACAATCTACCTTTTTATTAAAGGAGTTATTATTCCCGATAAACAAAAGCATAAGCTTGAAAAGAAGGAGTTAGAACTTCTTAGCGCTAAAAAGACGGCATTGTTAATAGAGTTAAATCCTGATCCCGTACTTAAAATAGACAGGGATTTTACAATTCTTTTCTCCAACGCTGCCGCCAAAGCCATAATTCATTCTAATGGAACAGAAGGAATAGATTTAAGAAAACTGCTTTGCATTGATGTAAGCGTAGATGATATTATTACGAATAATAAATCATCTTATTGTAAAAAAGAAGTTAATGAAAGAATATATGCAATTCACATCAACGGTAGCGTTGAACTTAATGAGGCGCATGTGTTTTTCCATGACATAACTGACCTTGTGAAATATGAGCAGGAGCTTGAAACTTCCAAAGAAAAGCTTACCGAACTTTCAAACCATATACAGGATATTATTGAGAATGAAAGGGGAAGAATTGCTTCCGGGCTGCACGATAGTGTTGGACAGAAACTTTTAATGAGCAAGCTGGCGCTGGATAAAATATCCAAACATAAAAATACGGATGATCCAACGCCTGAAATTATTAAAGTAATTGATGAAATCAATTCTACTATTAATGAATTAAAAGAAATTTCTTACAGCCTGAAACCAAAATATCTTTCTGAAATTGGTCTTGGACCTGCGCTTAATTCTCTTTGTGAAAAAGTTTCATCGGAAACAAATATTAAGAATATTATTTTTATTGAGAAGCCGGATGAAAGATATGCTGCAAATATTGAACTTACAATTTACAGGATTGCGCAGGAAGCATTGAATAATATCATAAAACACTCTTATGCAAGCGAATTTAATTTGCAGCTCCTGCAAAACGATAACCGAATTAAACTGATGATTTCCGATAATGGAAAAGGATTTGACACGGAAGCTGCTAATAGAAGTAAAGGATTCGGATTATTCAATATGAAGCAAAGAGCTGAAAATATTGAAGGAACATTAAAAGTTGATTCATCAGAGGAGTTCGGTACTTTAATTGTTACAGAAATACCAATTTCTTAAAACAGGAACACAGAATGACCCAGCCTAAAACTATCTCGGTACTTATTGCAGAAGACCATAAGCTTGTACGTACCGGGTTTATAAAACTGATTGAAGAAGCGCCGGAATTGTTTGTTATTGCAGATGTTGAAGACGGCAATGCGCTTGTTAAAGCTTATTTTGAAAAATTACCGGACATTGTTGTAAGCGATATTTCAATGCCGCTGCTTTCAGGTTTTGACGCCGCAAAAAAAATTATTTCAAATGACCGGGGCGCGCGAATATTATTTCTTTCTATGTTCGATACCGATGAATACATTTACCGCGCTTATAAAATTGGCGCAAAAGGATTACTAAGCAAAAATATTAACAGCGGTGAGTTAAACCTGGCAATTCGAAAAGTGCTAAGCGGTTCTTTATACTTTGGCAAATGGAATGAATCCAATATTGATGAACTGCTTTTCAGGTTTGAATCAATAAGTAAAGTAAATAATACATCTGCAAAATTTAACCTTACAACCAGGGAAAAACAGTTCATCCGGTTAATTGCGGAGGGACTAACGAACCAGGAAATTGCCGACAGGCTTGATATTGCAAAAAAGACAGTTGATAACATCCGGCTTATGACGATGAAAAAATTAAATATAAATTCACTGCCGGCGCTTATGAAACTTGCGCTC
>QZKB01000071.1 GCA_003599415.1 Ignavibacteriales bacterium
CTTCTTTCAAACGAATTGCAATTGCCTCAATTTCAGTGAATGATTTCAGTTCATTTAAAATATCACGTATAATTTGCTGCCACTCATTTGGTCTGTTTAGGATTGATAAAATATTGGAAATAATTAATTGTCTCTCCTCTACAATTTTCTTTTCAGTAATATCACGACCAATCCCAAGCAATCCAATCACTTGATTATTTTTATCAACTAGAGGCAGTTTGGATGATAATAGCCAAATTTTTTTATCATTCTCGCCAAGAACATATTCCTCTCGGTTCATTACTGGTTTACCATTTTGCAATACTTTCTGGTCATCCGCAAAGAAACCTTCTGCCAGTTCCCTGGGGTACCAGTCAAAATCATCCTTGCCTAAAACCTCTGCTTCGGATTTAGCTTTCATATTCCTAAGTTCAGCTTTATTGGCAAGAGTTTTACGGCAGGATAAATCTTTTACATAAATTGCATCAGGAATATTATCAATCAAAGTACGAAGGAGCAATCGTTCATTTTGCAGTACTTTCTCAGTCTTTTTTCGTTCAGTAATGTCCTGTATTATTCCTGTCACTTTTATTGGTTGATCAGTTTCATCCCGCTCAATGTTAGCGACAGAAAATATTGTTTTTCTTTCCTGGTTGCTTTTAGTAATGATGTCGAATTCCAGATTGTATTCTTTATCGAATTGAATGAGATCAATTAAAGCTTGATGGATTCTTTCCCTTTCCGGAATACATTTCTCAATTTCTTCTGTGCTAAACTCATCATTATTTTCATCAAAACCGTAAATTCTTTTTGCTTCGTCAGATCCCCAGAACATTTCATTTCTGATATTATATTCCCAACTACCAACATGACCTATTGTTTCAGCCTTTCGATACCGCTCTTCGCTCTTCTGCAAGGCATTTTCTGCTTTCTTACGTTCGGTAATATCCATTTGTATTCCAGCTAATCGTAATGGATTTCCGGATAAATCTTTATCCATAACATAACCCTGAATATCAAGCCAATGGTAAGAGCCGTCAGAATGCTTATATCGGGCATTATAATCATAGTTATCCACTTCTTTCGTGAATATTTTTTTAGTTACTTCCCTAACCATCTCGCGGTCATCCGGATGAATTCGCTCCATCCAGTGTTCAAGAAATTCCTGGCTGTCATCCTGTTCATACCCTAACATAAAATAAGTTGTAAGTGATGAGTAATGCCTTCCATTAGAAAGATCCCAGTCCCAAATTCCTATATTGGTGGCATCCAGTATCATTCTTAAGCGTTCTTCACTTATTTGTAACGCTTCTTCTGCCTGTTGCTGTTCTGTAATATCTCTTGCCGAAGATAAAGCTCCGGTAATATTTCCATTTATATCTTTAAGAACTTTACACCACCAGGCAAGTAAACGTTTTTGCCCATCCTTTCGGCGTTGCCAGCTTTCAATATAAATTATATCTTCATAACCATTAAAAAGTGGTTTTACTTTATTATATGTGTCCTGTTCACCTTCAAAATAAAAAGATGCATCTTTACTTATTACATCCTCGCCAAAAAATTCTTTTCCAGCCCTATTAGCCCAGGTATAAATTTTATTGTTATCAACTTCCATAATTATATCCGGCACGGAAGCAAGTATAGCCTGCTGACGCAATGATAATTCCTTAAACGCTTCTTCTGCTTGTTTGCGTTCGGTAATATCAAGAATTATCGTGCGTATTCCTGTAATTACACCATCTTCGTTATGAAAAATTACATCATCAACAAGCGCTGTGAATAAAGTCTCGTCTTTACGTACAAACACCTGCTCAAGGTTTTTATTAGGCGGACGTATACCGGTAAGTTTTTCAATTACTCTTTCTCTTGATTCTACACTGTCTCTGGAAAACTTCCAAATTGGAACTCCAATCATTTCTTCATAAGAGTAACCCAGCATTTTCAGTTCTGTTTTATTAACCGCACTTGTATTTCCAAATTCATCAATTTCATGATAACCAACCGGTGCATTTTCAAATAATTCTTTTAATTTCTCCTCACTTTTTTTTAATGCTTCTTCCGCCTTTTTACGCTCTGTAATATTTTCAACTATTCCATCATAGTAATTAATACTGTTAGTTGAATCCCGAATTGCCTGGGCGCTTTCCCTAACAAAAATTGCAGTACCATCCTTACAAATCCATTCTGATTCAAAATCATTTACTTCACCCTCACTTTCAATTCTGTCAATAAATATTTCCCGTTTGTACTTTGAAGCAAAACCCTCTTTGTTCAGGTCTTTTTGAACAAGTTCTTCAAATGATTGATAACCAAGCATTTTTATTAATGCTTTGTTAGCTAAAAGAATTTTGCCATCAGGTGTTGTTCTATAAAGTCCGATTTTTGCATTTTCATAAAGTGTTCTAAAACGTTGTTCGCTTTCAATCAACTCAAGTTCGGCTATCCGAAGTGCTTTCTTTTCCTTTGCTTCATCAATTGCACGTCTTACTGCAATAGGAAGTCTTGCCAAACGATCTTTCAAAACATAATCAACGGCACCTTCCTTTAACAGATCAATCGCTATTTCTTCACCTATAGAACCTGAAACACAGACAAAAGGAATATCGGGACAAATTTCTTTACACAGCTTTAAAGCACCAAATGCATCAAAACCGGGAAGTTTGAAATCTGATAGGATAATGTCATACTGGTTTTTGTGGAGTAATGCTTTAAATTCTTTTTTTGTAGAGGTTAAATCTTTGCATAGATCATATTTGGCGTCTGTAAGTATCTCAAATATAATTTCTGCATCCTTAGGATTATCCTCAAGGCATAAAACTCTTAATGAATTATTTGCCATCGATTTTTCATCCATAAAAACGCCCCATTCTAAGATTAAATTATGACAATTTATAAACCAATATTAATTGACATTATACTTATAAACAATATTACAGAAAAAGTACACCTTTTAGTACTAAAAAGAAATCATTTTATTTAAACGTTAATAAGTACTTCCTTTAATAAAGTTAAAAGATCATTCCTGGTGAATGGTTTAGATAAATAATGTGTACATCCGCCGTTTAGCATTTTTTCTTTATCGCCAATCATTGCATAGGCAGTTAAAGCAATTATTGGAGTATTCATGTATTCATTCAACTTTTTTATTTCCTGTGCTAAATCCAAACCGTTTAACCTGCCCGTGAGATTAATATCCATTAGGATCAAATCATAGTGTTTTTCCTTTACCAGGTCAATTACTTTATCGCCATTGTCAACCGAATCAATTCTATAATCTTTATTCAGCATCGTCTCAAAGACTTTCTGACTAACTAAATCATCTTCAACACATAAAATTAAAGGTTTAATAATTTTTTCTTTTTCTATAACATTTTTTATCGTTTCAGGTATACTCTTAGGAATTTCCTTCATGGTATCTGTTTTTACCCTGTTACCGGAATCAGTTTTAAATAAAGGGAATAAGACTTTAAATGTTGAGCCGACACCCAGTTTACTTTCAACAATTATACTTCCATTCATTTTTTCTACATATTCTTTAACAATTGTAAGACCTAGTCCGGTACCTTCAAAATTTCTATTCCAGCCTTCACTTATCTGTCTGAATGGTTCGAATATAAGCGACAAATTATTCTCAGCTATTCCTATACCTGTATCCTGTATTGAAATTTCAATGTTCTGTCTTTCATCATCAACTATCTTTTTAATGTCAACAATTACGTTGCCTGCTAAAGTATACTTTACTGCATTGTTCATTAAATTATTGATAATTGAGTTTAACAGAATTTTATCCAGCTTTGAATATAATAATTCTTCACCTGTATTAATTGTTAGCTTAATTCCTTTAGCTTCAGCAGTTTTTTCAAATACTTTTACTAATGCCGGAATGTATTCCGTTAAATTAGTTTCTTCAAAATTCAATTGCAGCGTATCAGATTCAATTTTTGACAAATCAAGTATGAGGTTTAATGTATCCTTTAACCTGATACCACTTTCAAGAATTAATCTCGAATATCTTTTACTGTCTCCGTCTTTTAGCTCTTCGTTTAATACCTGGGATAAACCAATTATTCCTACTAAAGGAGTACGCAGTTCATGACTCATATTTGCAAGGAAGTGGGATTTTAAGCGATTCATTTCTTCAGCTTTTTCTTTCGCTTTAATTAGTTCTTCTTCAGTGTGTTTTAGTTCTGTTATATCAGTTATTGTACCTACGTAACCAATAATTTTATTTTTAAAGTTCTTTTCCGGAATTGCCTGACCCATTACCCAGGCAATAGTACCATCCTTACGAACGAACCTATATTCAGCAGAAGAAGGTTTATGAGTTTCAGTTGCTGTTACCCAACCTTTAATAAGTTTTTCCGTATCATCTTTATGAACAGCTTGAAACCACCCGTTTCCCATTGCCTCTTCAAATGTTAAACCTGAAATCTGGCACCAACGAGGATTTACATATGTTGTTAAACCCGTTGCATCAGTCTGAAAAATGCCAACAGGAGAAACTTCAGCAAGTGTTTGAAATCTTCGCTCACTTTCCTTCAGTCCAATCTCTGCCTGCTTTCGAATTTCTTTCTCATGTTTCTCTTCAAGTGAACGTTTGATTGCAAATGGAAGTCTTACTAACCTATCCTTTAGTATGTAATCAACTGCTCCTTGTTTTAGAAGTTCAATAGCAGTTTCTTCACCAATAGAACCAGAAATACAGATAAACGGAATGCCCGGGCAAAGATTCTTACAAATTTGTAAAGCAGCAAATGCATTAAAACCAGGAAGGCTAAAATCCGATAGAATTACATCAAACGAACTCTTACTAATTAACCCAATCAGTTCCTTTTCAGTTGAAATGTGTTTCATCCTAATATCATAACCGGCATCAATAAGTAACTCGGTTACAATTTCTGCATCATTAACGTTATCCTCAAGATATACAATACTTAGCGATTTATTTTCCATTAATTTTAATTCCTTATGATTATTCACCCTCTGGTGGAAGTTCATTAATAACAGCCCAAAATACACCGACTTGCTTTACTGCCTCAATAAACTCCTTAAAATCCACCGGCTTAACTACGTATGCATTGGCTCCTAATTCATAACACTTTTTTAAGTCAGGCTCTTCCCTGGATGATGTTAGCATGACAACGGGAAGTTTTCTTAAGGAAGGATCATTTTTAATGGCTTTCAGAACTTCAATACCATCCATTCGAGGCATTTTTATATCTAATAAAACCACAGCTGGATTTCCCGGATTGCGTTGCGTATACTTACCCCGGCATTGCAGAAATTCCATTGCTTCAACACCATCTTTTACTGCAACTACATGATTTGCAAGGTTAAATTCGGACAATGCTTCAATAGTCAGTTCAACATCTTTAGGATTATCTTCTGCTAAAAGAATTGTTCTTATTTCGCTCATTATTACTCCTGATTATTTTTAGGTAAAGTGAAAAAGAATGTTGCACCCTTATCGAGTTCGGCTTCAGCCCAGGTGCGTCCTTCATGTCGTAGGATTATCCTTCGAACATTTGCAAGTCCAATTCCGGTTCCTTCAAATTCTTCCATTGAATGCAGGCGTTGGAATACACCAAACAATTTTTGTGAATACTGCATATCAAATCCAACTCCATTATCACGAACAATAAATTTGTATTCGTTTTCTTCTTCCTGAACTCCAATTTCTATGTTGCCAATTTCTCTTGTCCTTGTAAATTTAACTGAGTTACTTAACAGGTTTGTCCAAACTAATTTCAGCATTGCTCTATCGCAAAAAACTGATGGTAACTTATTTACAGTCCATTTAATTTTACGATCAGGAATATCCTGATTCAGTGATTTAATAACTTCATTTACGATATCGTTCATATCAGAATTATAACGGTGCATTTCTGTTCTTCCGGTTCTTGAAAATTGCAGCAGATCATCAATAAGCATTCCCATCTGGTGAACAGAATCTGCAATTGAACTAAGATAATGCTGACCTTTTTCTGAGAGGTCGGATTTACATCGCTTGACCAACAGATCGACATAACCGCTAGCGTGTCTTAAAGGCGCGCGTAAATCGTGCGAAACCGAATAAGAAAACGCCTCAAGCTCTTTGTTTGCCGCTTCAAGTTGAGTGGTACGTTTAACCACGCGGTCTTCCAGTTCAATATTAAGATTACGGATTTCTTCTTCGGCAAGTTTACGTTCTGTAATATCCCGACCGATACCCACCAAACCGATTAGTTGCTCTCTTTCATCCCATAGTGGAAGTTTAGAAGTTAGCAGCCAGTTCTTTCGACCATTTTCGTTAAATACAAATTCTTCCTTGTATAGTATTGGTTTGCCTGATTGAATAACACTCTTATCATCAGCAATGAATTTTTCTGCCAGTTCTTTTGTATGAAATGAAAAGTCATCTTTTCCTAATACTTCTTCCTCAGATTTTGCGCCCATTAGACGAACGTCAGCTGCATTTGCAAGTGTCTTTTTACAATTCGTGTCTTTAGTATAAACGGCGTCGGGAAGATTATCAATAATTATTCTAAGCAGCGATCGCTCAGATCTTAATTTTTCTTCAGCAACTTTACGTTCAGTAATATCGGATATAAGTCCGTCATATCCAATAACTTTTCCATTTACATCATGCTTCAGAACATAAGTATTTCTTACCCATATAACAGAACCATTTTTATGAATTATCCGGTGTTCGAGCGGAGGGATTTCCTTACCTTCGCAAAGTGGGTCTGCATAATGTTCAACAAGTGGTTGATCATCAGGGTGAACCATGTTTAACCATAATTTAGGTATAGTTAAATATTCTTCTGAAAAGTAGCCGGTTACTTTTACGCATCCATAGCTGTGCACTGTACTTACCGGTTGACCATCTTTCAATTGTACTGAATATGTGTAGTCCGTAATTGACTCAAGAAGTTGTTTATACCTCTGTTCACTTTGTTTTAAAGCTTGTTCAGATTTCTTCAGTTCGGTAATGTCCGTTACTAATCCAAGCGTACCGTTGAAATTATTGTTTTCATCGAATATGGTTGTGCCGGAAACAAGAGTCCACACAGCATGTCCATCTTTACAACGGAAACGTCTTTCAAAAATTTCAGAAATTCCATTGTGGCGTTTTTCCATTCGCTCAGAATGATCATTTAAGTCTTCCTCAAATATGAAATCAATTATTGGTTTGCCAATCAGAATTTCTTTATTCTCATAGCCAAGTATTTCTGCCATTCTTGCATTAGCAAAGGATGTATTTAATTCTTTATCAAACATCCATATTCCTTCATTGGCAGTGTCAACAATGTACCGGTATTTTTTTTCACTTTGTTTTAATGCTTCTTCTGAGTGCATACGTTCAGTTATATCGCGGTCAATTCCCATTATGTATGTGCGACCACCAAGTCTAAGTAAGCACATTGTTGTCTCAATTGGGAAAAGAGTACCGTTTTTACGTATATGAACAGACTGTTGTGTAACAGACTTATTATTTTGTAAATACTCTTCAAATTGATGCCGCCCGTCATGATCTTCTACAACCTTAGCAATCTCTTCCGGGTGTAAAACATTAATGCTCTGACCAATTAATTCCTGATAGGTATATCCGTTCATTATACAGGCTGCTTCATTGCAGTCATAAATTTTTAATGTTTCAGAATCTGTAATGAAAATTGCTTCAGGATTTGTCTCAAATAATGTCCTGAATTTCAACATACTTTCTTTAGTTAATTCTTCAGCTTTTTTTCGTTCAGTAATGTCATATAAAACGGCAACGCGAGAAGAGCGTCCTTCATACAAAATACCGTGTGAAATAGCTTCGATAGTTATTATTGTTCTGTCTTTCTTTATATGATGCCATTCTCCTGTATATGTGCGTCCTATAATTTTTGTGGTTAATTCAGCAATAGGTTTTTTTTCAGGTTCGGGATACAAATCCGGAAGACACATTTGGGTTATTTCACTTTTATCATATCCATAATGGTCCACAAATGAATCGTTAACTGCCTTGAGATTTAAACTGCCTAATTCATAGATAAGCATAGGAACAGGATTTTGCTCAAACAGAAGTCTATAGTGTTCCCGGCTTTCCGATAAATCCTTATTTTGCTTTTCAATTGTTCCAAGCAGTTCATTAAACCCATCAAAAAGATCACCGGTTTCATCATTGTATTGTCTAATCACTCGTGTAGAATAATCATTTGTAATTGCAATACGTTTGAAATGTTTTTTAAGTAAAACAATCGGACCAGCAATTACCTTTTGTATACTAACTGCAAGCAGGTAGGAAATTAATAGTAAAACAGTAAGCAAAATTCCCATTGTCAGCAGGATCTTTTCCATTTTAGCTTTAAGCATATCCGAATTAGCTTTAATTAGAATGTTGCCTAAGATTTTGCCCTGGAAATAAATTGGTTCTTTTATATAAAAATGATCATCTATGAATAAAGCTGTTGGACTGCCAAGGGTATCTTTGAAATTATTATTTTGTAATGAGTCAGGGTATAGAGCAAACAGAATTCCATCTTTATCAAACAGATAACCTTCGTCTAATGATTCAAGATATTTTAAACGGGACAAAGCCAATAAAGCCTGCTGGTTATCATTAAAGGTTAGGGGAACCACACAATAATCGCCAACTAATTTTGCATCAAGAATTAAATTATGTTGAATCTCCGATTTATATCTATCATAATCCCATTTCGCAAAAAATGCTAATCCGGCAAACATTACTATGAATGATACAAATAAAACAATCGCAATTATTTTATTTCTTATGGAAAAATTTTCTATGAGCTTAAATTTATTCATCTGATTTTACAAGGATAGCGGAAGTTAATAATAAACTGCTGATTTTGAGTCCGGATTTATTTACAGAAGTTTGATTAATTTCGTACCGAAGATAGTTTTTATCTATAAACAGATTTATCATAATTCCTTTCTTAGCAAATCCTTTAGTATCACCGATTGTAAGAATTGGCTTAGCTGAAGTAAACCTTAAAACTTCATCAATCCTATTTTTTTCTGATTTTGTTATGACTAATACCAAAGCATTATCAATTTCACCAGGAGAGGAAATATATTTGATGTGCACATTTTTATTTTTAACTCTGATTTTACCAAAGATTTTTTCAAGTGCATTTTCGAATTCATCTTTTCCGAATACTGCAATTGTAAAAGGAGTATTAGGGTCATCAATACCTGATTTTACCGGCCATTCCACAAATTGTATGAACTTTTCAATATAACCGGCTTTTAATAAATTTTCCCTTGATTGTGAAAAAGTATTTACAGGAGTGGCAAACAAAACAAATAGAAAAAATGTGATTAGCATAAACTTGATAATATTTAAATGTTTTCCTTTCATTTGGCTGCTTATAGACCCTTCAGTTAAAAATTATAACTAACCTTTAATGTAACTGTTCTTTGCGGTTGCCTGTACCTGCCTGCAAACATATTTGACGGATGATAATATTCCTGGTCAAGAATATTATTAATCTTCAATTGAAAATCAAATCCATTCAGGTTAAAGTATGAAATACAACCATGCAACAATAATGCATCATCGATAATGTAGTTTCCTGTTGCAGTTATGAGAGTTGGATTATTCCTTTTCCCAATGTAGTTAGCCCGCACATTGATTTTGAAATTAGAATTGTATGAATAAGTTATACCGGCATTGGCAATATGTCTGGAGATTTCCCGTATATTTAACTCGTCCTTATCATATGAATCAGTAAATGTATAGTTGACAAACAGCGCACAATTATAAATCGAATAATTGGTAAATAACTCAAAACCCACTGTATTCAATTCATCCTTATTTATCCATCTATCGCCATTTTCCAAAACTTCTTTTGTTAATTTATCTTTTATCAGATTTTTACAAATGGAAGAACCGATGGAAAGATTATCCTTTACAAGATAGGAGAGAGATAGCTCAACTGAACGCATCTCTTCCGGATTTAAATTGTGATTCCCCAATCCATAATTGTAATCCCATGGTTTTGGTGCCCTGAATGCTTCCTCATAAAGTAGTTTTGCGCTAAATTTATTTTCATTAAAGACCAGACCCAAACGTGGTGTGAGTACTTCATCATAATAACTAGAAAAATCCTGGCGCAATCCTCCAACAAATGATAACTGATCGAATAATTGGTACTGCACTTGTAAAAAGTAGCTGAATAGTTTATTGGTTAATTGATTCGGCTTTAATGGTTCAGGAGGTGCTATATCCTGCGAAGTACTTTTAGTTACTGAAAAACCATCAGATAGCTGTTCAATCTCAGCAATTATTCCACCAGTAATCATCAGGTTTTCTGTCGCTTTATAATTAAACTGGTTTTCAAATCCAAATAATTGATTTGGACGATAAAACCCAACCTGGTAACCTAAGGATGTGTCTGTTGCCTTTACTATATCATCAATTGTATTTGATTTTACTGTAGCATTCCTGTAATAAAGCATCGAATGCAATTTCCAATTATCGCTTTTGTCATTAGTATATTTTAGAAAACCATTAAGAAAAGTAATATCCCAAAGTGAGTTTCTATCAAGATATTTTTCACCAACTGATTTGTAACTGGTAGTATTTGAGGAACCCTTTTCCTGGAAAACGATTCCTGCCTTAAATTCCTTATAGTCTATTTTGCCCGATATAGATAAATCATTTTCAAAATTTTCCATATCATCTGTCCAGTTGTTATCACCTTCCTGCCCACCCAAATCAGCCTTTTCAGTAGTTTTGTACATACCTGAAACTGAGTAACCAAAATCTTTATCTTCATAATAATCTTTGAAACTAAAATCTGCCATGGCAGTATTAAAATTTCCACCGAGCAAACTTACGTACCCCGTATGGTTTCCTTCAGGATTTTTTGTTATTACATTAATGATTCCTGAAATAGCATTTGTACCGTACAAAGCTGAAGCTGGACCATAAACAACTTCAATTTGGTCAACATCGTTTAAATTAAATTGTCCTCCACCATAAAACCCCCCGGAATTTAATTCATTGATTTGTACTCCATCAACTAATAAGAGAATAAGATTATTCTGGCTTGGAGCTCCTCTTATAAAAACGTAACTATTAAAGCCAACAATATTTCTAAACTGAAAACCGGGTAAATCTGATAATGCTTCTTCCAAAGTAAAATATCCCCGTTCTTTAATTTGATCTGCACTTATTACCTGGACTGTAGCGGATACATCTTTTATTTGCTGTTGTACTTTTGAGGCTGTTATCACTTCAATATTCATCAGATCAGTAAAAGACATCTGAAGAATATCTTCTACTTTCAGAGTGTCTGGTTCCTGACTATATATTTTTATATTAAGGTTAATTACAAACTGAATTGTTAATGGTATAATAAATTTTACATACCTATTCCTGAAGTAGAAGAATATAGACCCGGCATTTGTAATTAACTTTCTCATTCTAGTTCCCGTTTTCATTCACCATTGAACTAAAGGTTTGCAACTGTAATTTATGTTCTGCTCTCAAATCGTTATAATTTAAGCAGATAATAAAATATTAGCGGCAATATATTTATTATCGGAATTTTTTATTTATATTCAACCATCTCTTCTTTAAATTCTAAATCATATAAAAACTTGTTTAATACTGATATTCTATTAAATACTTAACTGAATTACATTTTGGATTTACCTCATGAATAATTCTTGATTTTGATCGAATAAAACGAAAACAGAAATTCACTCGCAATTACAAAATTAACATCTTAAATAATAATAAATCTCGGGTAGGCAATAAAAATTAAATACGTTTAGGGGCTCATTGTTTTTCATTCAAAATCCCGCCAATATTTTGTGATTAAAATACATTTATCTATTCACTTAATCAATACCGGCAATACCTGCCATAACCAACTATTAAGAGATTTAATGAATTTGCATCGGCTAATGTTCAGATAAGATTTTCTTTGTTTTCCAAACCAACCTAATTATTTAATCTGAGGAGATAATATTTAAGTGTCACAATGTAAAAATGATAAATGAGAATTGCATCACTACTGTCTGAATTGAGTTAAATAAAACAAGGATTGAAATAAAAAACTTTTACTAGTTGATTCGCTAAGTAACAATAATGTAAAAAGGGAATTATCTTTCAAAAAAAATCAGTCTTATAAGGTTTTAAGGTTCTTCATCCGGCCAGAATAATCTAAACTCCTCACCATTCCAATAAAGGAGAATATCAATTCCGGCTTCTGTGCCAAGAACAATTGCATCGGAACTTAGACCCGGGATACTCCTTTCCCAAACCACAAATTCTGAATCATTTTTTTTTAGTAATCCGATAGGTAAAGAATCTGACGACCATATAGGTGTTGAGAAAAAGCTTGAATCATGCAATAAGAATTCTTTGGTACTGTTTCCAAACTTTAGTCTAAATGATAATGGTTCACCAAACTTGCTTACTTCCGTTGTATCCCACAGATTAACAATAGTAATATTTCTTAAGCCTACATTTTTTTCTATTGGAATTACTTTTATTGTATCTTCAAACTTATCATCATTTATAAATGCAGTATAAAGTAATAAATCTGTTGTATCCGCTTTTTTAGTTTGTTCAGGTTCAATTTTTTTACAGGAAAAGAGCCAAAGAGAGAGTAAGAATAAGATTAAGAGAAAGTATTTAAGTTGAATTAAAGTTTTACTTTTCATTTAATTAATTGTAAACCCGATACTTGTTAGAATTTCCTTTGCCTTGAGGACGTCTCCTTCAGATTCAAAAGACAGTCGGAAAGTACCGCCGGTACCCTCACGTATTTTAAGCAGTTCCATATCCTTAATATTAATTCCGGCATTAAATAACGCAGCTGATAGCCTGCTTATTATTCCAGGTACATCATTAACAAAAACAAAGACATCATAAAGAGGCGATACAAAGCCCTTCGTGTTTTTTGGAATTTCATCCCGCTTTTCAGAAGCTGAATTAAACATATCATTTAATTTATCCGAAGTTCCATTTAACAAGCATCTTCTTATATCATCAATTTCATTCTGTAGAGAATTTAATGCTGAAAGGATTTCCTGTTTATTCAGATTCAAAACTTCTTTCCAAATATTGAAATCACTTGAAGCTATTCTCGTCATATCTCTGAATCCGCCCGCTGCAAAATCAAGTGGATTTACATTTTCAATTCCTTTGATAGTAGAGTTTACTAATCCTACGGACAACAATTGAGGTAAATGACTTACCTTAGCTACAACTTTATCGTGCAGGTAGGGATTAAGATAAGTAATTCTGGAACCTAAAAGTTTAAGTAAATCAACAAGCTGTTTTGCTTTGCCGGTTTCTTTATTTGTATCTGAAAGAATATAAACTGCATTTTCAAAAAGGAGAGGATCGGAATTTTCATACCCGCCTTTTTCTTTACCGGTCATTGGATGACCACCAATGTAAAAGCCTTTACTGGAATTTGTATTCCATTTACTTTCGAAAATTCCTTTTATACCGCAAACATCAGTTAGAATTGTACCATCATTTAGCAGAAGAATTATTTTATCAAAAGCCGAAAGAGAATGCTCCAAAGGCAGACATAAGAATATAATATCTGAATTAACCGACTCTTCAATTGAATTAAGTTTTTTATCAATGACATTTTGGACAAATGCTTTGTTTAAAACTTCAGCATTATCGTATCCAGAAATCCAAATTGATTGATCATGTCCTTTCAATCCTTTTGCAATTGAACCACCTATTAAACCTAAACCGATAATTGAAATTTTCATGAAATGATTCTGATATTCCAAATTGTGAATACGCTATAATATTCTTTTTATTAACCATTCATTCCCACAACTAAAGTTGCGGTTAATATCTCTCTTTCAACCCTTCTCCCTGGGAGAGGGGGCAGGGGAGAGGCTTTTTATATAGTTCTCCCGATAGCTTCAGCAATCGTTCTTAATTCTTTCATCATTTTTGTGAATTGTTCAGGTAATAAAGCTTGTGGTCCATCGGACAATGCTTTCTCAGGATTATGATGAACTTCAACCATAATTGAATCTGCACCTGCGGCAACGGCGGCCCTTGCCATGGGAGTA
>QZKB01000028.1 GCA_003599415.1 Ignavibacteriales bacterium
CAGCTCATACTTATCCATATTAGCAGAATTGTTTGAGAGATATAAGACGCCTCTATTACCATCGGCATCTGTCAGTTCAATCTTTGGCCATTCTTTATTGATTTCATTTTTTACAGCAATTGGATTTTTTGTTTTAGTTAGTGAAGGTATATTCATCCAGCCATCCTGATTTGTCTTTATCCAATATCCTTTTCCAGGTTCCAGAGTATTTGCAATTACATAACCGTTGTTATAACCATAGAAAGATGATGCTAATATGCCGGTTGGATTAGTATAAATTTCATTTACAGGAAGGTTTACATCAAACACACCAATAATATTCCACCCGCTTGAAAGAAATATGCTGCCGGAAATATCATAACCACAGAATGTAATGGTATCCGGATCAGGATATTTAAGCCAATATCCTTTACCATATTCAAAAGTTGTTGAAGTTACGTATCCATTGTTATAACCATATGCATTGGAAATTGCATCAGGAAAAATTGAAGGCAGGCTCATATCATCTAATGAAATTGGAATAGACAAAATATTCCATCCTCCCAGGAGTATCATATTCCTGCAAAACTCTTCTGTGGTAAATGACCAAACATCCGACCAGCCGCTTTGCCCGGAAGTGCTATTTGCTTTAACGCGCCACCAGTATTGTGTATTGTAACTTGCTCCAACAAAAGAACAGGTTGTGTCTTCAACATTATTCATACCTGAAGCAGTAACAAACAAACTATCCATTGCAAGTTCAATGTTGTAACTTGTTGCAGATGGAGAACTAAACCAGGTAAGAGTTAATGTATCTCTCGAAATACCAGCTGCATTATCAGGAGGAGAAGCAAGCAATGGAGGAACCGGAGGTATATCTTGTCCACCGGGTATCCAAACCGCACTTCCACCTGAACCATTTCCCCATCTTACACCACCAGGCTTACCTGCGGCAACCTGAAATATTATTTTCTCATTCGGAAGTGCAATTGCTAAAGGAGCAACTACAGTTCCAGAGAAATAATTATAAGTACTTGAGGAAACAGGAATAAAAGTTCTTGCCAACAAAGTCCTGATTGAATTTCTTTCAACAAACAAGCTAAGCATAAAAGTTACACTATAACCAGGCGATGCGAGCCGGACATTATATTGGTAACTCGTTCCATTGAGATAACCTGTTAATGTAGCAGGAAATTCTAAAGATAAAGACCCCCCAGATGTTTCATGACTATAAGATGTAGAAGGATCAGTAGGAGTTAGAGACAATTGTTGATTGTCTCCTGATCCAACCAGATAATAAGGAATTGTTCCAACCGGTAAGTTTATATTTATCTGAACAGGAAATTCCCTGGAAGTTACATTTCCAGCCGCATCTGCTGCCTGTACTTTAATGTTTTGTGTACCGGCAGGTAAATAAAGATTATGTTGAAATGGTGAATTCACAGTAACATAGTCATCATTCACTTTTACAGTAACACCATTTTCATCTGAAGCTTCTCCGGAAACAGTAACAGGTAACTCCTGCAAAGTAAAAGTCTGATATACATTTGGTTGAGAAACACTTAATGAGGGTGATGAGTAATCAGTTAATGAAGTAGTCTTTAATATTTTTCCGCTTTCTCCAACTGCCAAACAGGTTGTTTCATCAATAGCATAATTTGAATTGAGTTTCTGGGTAATACCACTGTTTTGTTCTACCCAAATATTACCTCCATTTTTAGTTTTTAATATTTTACCATTACTTCCAACAGCCCAACCTGTATATTCATTTACGAAATGAATAGAATTCAAATCTGCTGTAATGTTTGTAGGTTGATTAATCCAATTGCTTCCACCGTCAGTTGTCATAAAAACATTTCCCTCAGCACCACATATCCAGCCGACATTTTCATTTATAAATTTCACACATAATAATTTTTTGATTGTTAAATATTTGGCGTTCCATGTACTTCCACCATCTGTTGTGGATAAAACTGTACCGTAAGTTCCTGCTATCCATCCTTTGTTTAGATTAATAAAGTCAACCGAACAGAGTTCGTCGGTTGTACCGCTCGTTTGAGTAACCCAGTTAACTCCTCCATTGGTTGTATGAATTATTTTTCCGCTCGCACCAACAGCCCAGCCATTATTTAAATCCTTGAATACGACAGAGGATAAATTAGACGTTAACCCACTTGTTTGATTGGACCAGGAATTAGCTCCATCGGTTGATTTAAGTATTGTACCACCGGAACCAACAGCCCAGCCGTTATTTACATCAACAAAGGAGATAGAATACATATTTTGCTTCGTAGGATTTTCCAGATTACTCCAATTATTACCGCTGTCAGTTGTTTTTGAAATAAATCCTGTTGTTGTTTTTAGTATCATTCCATCGGGGCCTACTGCAAAGCTAACCTGATTATTAATGCAAACAACACCGAATAACGCGTCTGTTATGCCACTGCTTTGTAATACCCAATCTACTCCACCATTTGAAGTATATAAAATGCTACCGCTTGTACCAACAGCATAACCGGTATTATTGTCACTAAATGAAATACTATAAAGAGTAGAAAATGTACCGGTTTGCTTTTCTATCCAGGTTTCCCCGCCATCAGTTGTTTTAAAAATTTTTCCACCCCAGCCACAAATCCATCCATTGTTAAGATCTGTAAAATAAACTGAGTTAAGGGGTATATTTTTTTTCTGGGATTGCCATGAGGTTCCGGCATTTGTTGTTCTGTAAATGTCACCATCAGTTTCAACAAAAGTTCCGTGGTTTATATCGGTAAAGAAAACAGATGTTAATGAAAATCCCGGGCTTGTAGGGGTCCAGTTTGTACCTCCATCTGTTGTATGGTATAAATTAAAATCACTGGCAATCCACCCATTATTATTGTCTACGAAACAGAGTGAGGTGAGATTATCAAAACTTGGGTCACTAATAAATTGGCTGGTCCAATTATTTCCGCCGTTAGTAGTTTTGAAAAAATAACCATCATCGCTTATGGCAACACCATTTAATAAATTAAAAAATTGAATATCAACAATTGTATTATTACCGGGAACAGATAGTATTACCCAATTTTTTCCGCCATCAGTTGTTTTATATATTTTTCCCAAATCTGCTGTAGCGAATAAATTGTTTTCATCAATTGAAAATATTTTATTTATATCATTTGTAATTCCACTTGATAGTTGTTCCCAAAGTGATCCTTTAACTATCCACCCGGTTGTACTATTAATAAATTTTATTTCTTCTAAAGATGAGTTAGTACCGCTTACTTTTTCTTCCCAGCCATATTGCTGTGAAAAAGTAAAATTTGCGGATATAATAATAAAAAATAGAAGGAATGAAATGATAAGGAGATGTACATTTGTTTTCATAATGACACCTATATTGTTATTGTAGTAAATATCGGACTGAAATCAAACTACAAGGCTCGAATTTATTTGCTCCTATCAGGAATTTCACACGTAACTTCGGGGCAATTGAATATCAGTAAGGAAACAATAAATTAACGGGATATTAGAATCCGGGAAACGATTTTAAAATTAGGAGATTCGTCTGAATTAGGAAGTGGATTTAAGTAGAAATAAACCTCCTATATTTTAAGCTAGGATGATGTCTAATTTCTGGCAGTAATTTAATCCTAATTAAAATTATAGTCAATCATTTAAAAACCTGAAACCAAAATTCACAAATTTATTTTCATTATTTAATTAAGCACATTTTCTTGCCCAACCTTTGATTACCAACATTAAGGATATAAAAATATATTCCGGTTGCAAGTTTACTTCCTCCGCCTTCGGTGGAAAATTCAACTTCGTATTCACCAGCAGATAATTCTTCGTTTATTAAAGTGATTATTTCTTTACCGAGAATATTGTATATTCGTAGAGACGTCATATATGACGTCTCTACAGTTGGTAACGTAAATTTTATTTTTGTTACAGGATTAAATGGATTAGGATAGTTCTGAAATAAAACAAAATCAGCCGGTTGAGTATTCAAATCATTTTCAACATTAACAGGAGCATCGGCAAGCAAATTATATATTCTGATATTCGTGGATATCAAATCTCCAAGTACAAGCCATTCTTTTCCTGGTATGTATAGAAATGTCGGTTCATAGAAACCGTCTTTATATAAAATTTTTTCTCTCAGGATTCCTAAAGGTGAAGGATTAAACTCAAATAGTTTTACCGTATCATCAGCTTCAAATTTTCCAAAGTATAATTTGCTCTTATCCGATGAAGTAGCAATATAAACATCAACCGCTGCAAGAGTCTTTGTAATATCTGCAACTGCCGGATCATAAAGGCTATTTGCAAGTGCAAGTAAACCTAACTCAGGAATAAAATTAACACTATGCCAGTTGGATGTAAGTTTTGTTTTGTTCACCTTACTCAGAAGATCGACTGTCTTTATGAATGCAAAATTATTATCGCGGTCAAACTCATATAGTTTACAGGTAATAATATCCATGCAATATAGTCTATTCGGACTTTGTGAAAATGCCAATTGTATTGAGTGAGGACCACCGTAATTGTCATTGACAACAAAACCGGGAATTGTTAATGTCGGTAACAGTTCAAGCGTTTCTGTGTTCAGAATTCCAATAACACCTCTTTCAGGAATAACTACATATAACTGTTTAGCAACAGTATCAATAACCATATCATCAAGCTGATCTGTTCTTGCTTCAGGAATATCAGTTAATCTTATTTTCTGCGGACTTTTCAAATCCGGCAGATTAAAAACATAAAAAGCTGATTCAAAATGTGAGTATGCAAACAACCTGTTAAGCTCGGGATCAATCTGAACATTTACCGGCCAGTTACCGGCAAAAAAGTCATCAAGAATTCCTTTGTTAAAATTGTACTTGCTTAATGAATTATTACCCAACCTATTCGAAATATACAGATCACCTCTATTCGGATCATAAACAAAATTCTCAACTGAACTGGCCACATCCACAATAGTTGTTCCCGTAAAAGCTGCTGAATCTCCGGACAGAACCATATTATCAAGATTCATAATCCATACATTACCATCCTCCATATGAGTAATAACAAGTCTATGCGGATTTTCAGAAACAACAAGCTGCGAAGAGCCTAATCCTATTTTTGTATGATACTCTTTAAGAGTAATCGGATCAACCACAATTAACTTGCTGTAACGGCCACCGATTCCTTCATACTCATAACCGGCTTTTTGAGTTATATAAAATTTCTGTGTAGCAGGATCGTATTCAGGACCGTGCGACTCATCTGTAGAATAATCTCCGTTCCAATCAAAATATGCAAGACTATCACCTGCAAGATTTCCAATTTCCAAACAAAGAAGACCAGCCATTATTATTCTGTCAAATTCGGGAAGTACAAATACTTCACCCATTTCCCCAAGCGATGGATGATGTGGAAGGCCCATATCTCTTATATAACTGAACTCTGGTAAATGATAGACGGAAAATTTTGCTTTACCTCCCGCATTCTGACTTGCAAGGTATAATGTATCCCCATTTGGATGAATATGTCCCATCACTCCTTTATATGCAAGGTTAATCTCAGATTTATCAGTAAAATTCATACTATTAAAACTTATGAGAGTCTTGTTATTGAATGTACAATAAATTCTATGGTGGATCGTATCCGGAATAAATGCACAGACAACTTCTCCGAAGTCGTAAGAATCAACAATCGAATTGTCGGAAAGATCAATTGCATAAAGGGAAGTCGGCTGGTCGCCATCTGAACTTTGGGTATAGGCAAATAACCTGTTTAACTCCGGATCACAAAAGAGACTCATCAGTTGAAAACCGTTCTTTGGTAATGGGATGCTGCCCACCACCGTATTAGTTTCAAGATCAATTACGGAAGCATCGTTGCTTAAAATACCCGCCACATAAACTTTTTTTGTTGATGGATTCAGAGCAACTGATTGAGTCTTTAAACAATTTCGATATTCGTTTGCAGACAGATTGTGAACATTGACAGCACTTAGTAATTCGTAACTATCCTGTGCAAGAAGTAATGAATCACCCAGAAACATATACATGAAAATCAAGATACAATACTTTGCAGATTTCATATTTATCTCCAAAATGAATTGTTGTGTTCTTTTGACATCTTCCAATCAAGTTAAAGTTTAATTTGCGTGTTATTCTATATCACACAAAATTAGCACATTATCTTTATCAGGATAAAACCTAAATTCAATTTATATAAAAAATTGAAATCGCAATTTTATTCAATTGCCAGGTGAAATATTTTTAGAATAAACTATAATATTTCACCTGGTACAGCAACATCCTTTCTGTTTTGTAAAACCTATTTCATTAATAATAATTTCTTTGTCTGTGTAAAATTCTTAGTAGATACTTTATAAAAATAAATTCCGCTTGCGCAATTTTCAGCATTCCAAGTAGTTTGATACTTACCTGCAGTTTTAACTCCGTCAAACAAGGTTGTTACTCTCCTGCCAAGCATATCATAAATTTCAATGTTTACTTTTGCTTCTTCAGGAATTGAATAGCTGATTGTTGTACTTGGATTAAAAGGATTTGGATATGCATTATCTAAAGAGTAAGTACCCGGAGCAAGAGTAACCGTTTCTTCAATTCCTGTTGTATTGTTATAAACAGAAACTACTGCCCTGATAAAGAATGTACCTTCAGATACATGCCAGTCAATATAACCGTCAAGGTTAGTATAAATTAAATTCAGTCCGTTTGAAGATGTCGTATCCCAGCCGATTGCAGGAGTATTATATCTGTCAGAAAACATTCCGGCAAAGAAATCACTGTTTAATGTTACATCATACAAACTCAGGTCGACGTAATTCCATCCTATATTGCCTGGTGTGTAATACAAATAATCGTTTGGAATAAATGAGCCGTAATAATCTGAGCCTGCCACCCAGAAGGAGCCGTCGTTTCCGTCTCCCGGAATAACGTCAAGGCTGTATAGATAGAACCAGAATCCTTTTAATTTAGCAGGCGCTGCAGGCAACCTGAAAAGGCATGCTATACCTTCTGCAAAATCTGTTGCTGTAGAATAAAGTCCGTAATCAGGTACACCATCGTCATAAGACAGTTCAAGGTTTATTAATCCTTCGCCGCCAACAATATCAGAAGTTAATTCATATTCAGAATTGCTAACCTCGTACGGCATAACAATAATATAATATTCACCGGCAGGCTGGTTTGTTCTGCTTATATATTCATTAGTATTACCATATGAATATGATGAGTCAACTTTATAGTAACTATCACCTTCTTTAACAACTAACAATAAATCTAAATCGGCAGGAACATTTAAGCTGATATTGATATTAAAATCTGATCCGGTTGTAAACTTATAAATATCGAAATCATTCTTATCCTGAATATATCCTTTATAAGTAAATCCTGAATTAACAGGTCCGTATGCCTGAACGAATTCATCATTGGGTTCATACGGATCATAAATTGTTGTATTTTCACCTTCATTAAAATATGAAAGTAAAAAGTCATCCCATTTAATATCCATCGGGAAATCTATGTTTAACAAATTGTTAGAGTACTTAGGATTAAAATCAGATTTCAATGGGAAATAAATTGCAATTCCCTTCGCACCGGGATGTCCTTCTTCAGTAAAGTTTGATATTACAAATTCATTAATTGATTGCTTCAGGTTATTGGCTTTGGTAACAAGATTTGCATTACCTGCTGCATTACTTAATCTGTCTGCAAAATCAAAAAGATCAAGGCTTGTCCGGTTATAAAAGTAATCGATGTTCATATAAATATTGCCAAGTACTGTCCATGGTTTAACATTTATAAGTTCTTCACTTAACTGATCAATCTTAACTATCACATCCGAAAGTTTGGACATATCCAGTGCAGAAAGTGTCTGTGTCTTATCGCTGTAGTTTGTATAGTAATTCTGATATGCACTGACAATTACACTACTTAAAGTAGCGGCTGACATATTTGCGTTATTTACAAGCTGGTTAAGGAAAGTATTATAAGGCCAGCCTTCTCCGGGTTCTGTCTCTTCTGAAGCAACCATAAAATCAACCTTGTTCCTAACCTCGTAGGCATTTTCAATCATAGCCATAAGACAGGCATCGTAACCTAAAATATTTATTCTTACCCCAAGTACATTCAGCACTTTTCCAATTTCATCGGAACTAAGATAATCGCCATCCGTATCATCGTAACAAACATCTTTGGTTATACCAAATCCGGATGAAAACGGATTTGTAAAATTGGGTTCTTTTACTCCGTCAGGAATTCCTCTTCCAACAATATCAGATATACTTCCAACATGATTCAACCCGGGTACATTTATTTTTTTCAATCCGGATTTGTTTCCCTTCAAAGCTTTCCATCCGCCACCGTGGTCCCACAAAACCAGGCAATAGTTTTGTGCAGGATAGTTTGAAACGCTCCAGTTTACAAAATCAATTAAACTTTGCGGAGAACCCATATTAATTTCACCAAGGTTTTGCAAAACTGCAGATGATATGTTTTGCTGGTCATTATCTTTTGTAATTCTGAACCTTCGGGTATCGGTCCAATCTCCGTTTGTAGCATCTTCTCCGGGAACCCGGTCAAACTGAACTAATACATTTACGTCGCTTGTAGAGCCTATCATTTCCATTTCATTTACATCTGCAATACCGGCGCCTTCCAGGTTATTATCGCCATCAAGATAAACCATAATAGTCCATTTTGCCTGCTGCGAATAAACTACCGAAGCGAAAGCCGAAAAGAATATAAATAAGTAAAGTAATTTTGTTTTCATTTATGTTGCCCTCTTTTAATTAACTATTTTAATTTCAGAAAATTCAAGATAAACTTTATCGTCTTTTATTTTAACAATTGAAGTAAGTAATGCTTTAATACCGTCTTTAGGTAATTCAAATAAGTTTATTTCCTTTGGTAGTCCTCCTGTTACATACAAACAATAACCACCTTCACTTGCTATCCAATCACTTCTGTTTAGTGTTTTAGTTATAGCATTATCATGGAAAATGCAGTCTTTAACAGACCAACCTTTAACAATAATAACATTAGAGATTTTTACTCCATCATATAAAGAAGGATTTTCACATATATCCAAGAATGATGGTTTTTCTTTGATTACTTTTTCAGTTGAACAGGAAATGATTAAACAAAGTAATAGAATCGGAACAATTATTTTTCCCATTGATTAATACCCTCTTTTAAAATGTACATTAAAGTTAAGAAACAACTTTTTCCGGATATCCTTATACAGAAATTTGCGCCTCAAGAAACAGTAATGATCACTTAACCAGTAATTATGGAATATATGATATGATTACAAAAGATGTAACTTGAGGTAACATAAAAATAATTTCAGTTAGAATCAAAAGAATTTTAAATGATGTGACGCGAAATTTTGATTAAATGATGGAAACTTTTGAAGGATTTTAAATGTCATTCCCGTGCAAACGGGAATCTATAGAAATTTTTATGGATTCCCACCTGCCTGCGGCAAGGCAGGCTTTCGCGGGAATGACAGATAATTTTTGGATAATTTTTTAGAGGTCTCTGAAGGTTATTGGTGAAGAAATCAAATCGAATCAACTAAAACAAAATATATTTTGATGGATTATTATCGTAATTAAAATTCGTAAATTGCATTCGGAAATTAAATGCACTTTAATTATAAGTAAAAACCAAGTTGATCTGAAGTAACTGCATTAAAAAATTTATTTCTAATGATTATTAGAATTTGAAATTCCAGGAGCTAAATTATGAAATCACCTTATGTACTCCTCCGTAACTTACTGATGTTTGGATTTGTTTTTATTCTTATCACCTTAACTAATGCAGGAACCCGCTACAAAGATATCGTTTTTCCCTCAGCAACAATTACAAGAAATATTCAATTCGGAAGTAACCTGGCAATTAATGGTACAACTACCTCTTTGTATCTGGATTTTTTTGAACCTGCCGGCGATACTCTGAAACTTAGGCCACTTGTTATCTTTATCCACGGTGGTAGTTTAATAAGCGGCAATAAAGGTGAGCTGGAAACATTTTGTACAGACTTTGCAAAACGTGGTTTTGTTGCCGCTTCAATTGATTACAGACTTGGAATTGAAAATCCTAAAGGTGTTAAAACAATTCTGGAAGCTCTGCTGCGTGGTGTTCAGGATGCTAAAGCTGCTGTACGTTTTTTCCGTTCAAAAGCTGATGATTATAAAATTGACACTTCAAAAATTTTCCTGGAAGGATCATCCGCCGGTTCAATGATTGCTTTACATTATGCTTATCTGAACCAGGATGAAATTCCGCCGGACGTAGACCAGGCTAAGTGGGGAGATATTGAAGGAACAACCGGAAATTCCGGATTCTCATCTTCTATTAAAGGAATAATAAATTATTGCGGTGCTATTATTGATCCAACATGGATTAATGAAAATGTACCCGTCGGTAATTTCCATGGTTTACTTGATCCGGTTGTACCACCAATTGATGGAATATCAACCGACTTTGGTATCAGAATGTACGGTGGAGTAACAGTGTCAAGGATTGCTACTCAACTTGGAATATATAACCAGGGAGCTTTTTTTCCGCAGATGGCTCACGGTGGAAATGAAGACAGTTTGCGTTTATTCAGCTCTAATTTCCTTTACACATTGTTAGTTCTTTCTGCTTCAACACCACAGGATTTTACTTCTTTTGATCTATCTGAAAAATCGATTAAAGTTTTACGTTATGATACTTATACATTTACAACAACCGCACTTGATAAATCCGGTAACAGAATTATATTACCGGCATCAATGATTGAGTATAGCTGCGACAGCAGAATCGGTACTATTGAATCTTCAGGTGTGTTTACACCAACAGACCATGCTGACAGCGGCTATGTTTATGCAAAGTTAAACAATGTAACAGTGTCTTGCTTTGTAAAGGTATATGATCTTAAGTACTTTGTTATAAAACCAGAATATGCGGTTACGGATACCTTAAAATCACTTCAATTGAGTATTGACACTTATGATGCCGATTCCGTTAAGCTTGACCTGGCAATAACAAAATTTACATTGACTTCAACTGATCCTTACATTGGAACTATAGATTCAACCGGATTATTCAAAGGAAAAACTACCGGCACAACAAATGTAATCGCTGTCTGCAGCAACTATAGGGATACCTGCACAATAAACGTTGAAAGTGCAAGCGGCATCATCAGCTTTGATGAACTTGAGAGTATAAACGGATGGACCTTTACTAACAGTAACCTGGATTCACTTACTGTTACACTTGTTACTGATCAGAAATCGATTGGCGAGGCATCCTTTAAAATAGACTATAAGCTTACATATGATTCACAGAAATCTCCTTATATGATTTATCTGAATAAGGATATACCCGTTTACGGAATTCCTGATTCTATTTATCTTGATGTGAAATCCGACGGACGCAGACATAAACTGTTCTACCGTTTTACAGATATTAATTCCGGCATCTTTAAAGCATCAGGTAAAAAATATTTAAACGATACATTGAAGTTTGATAAAATAAACACACCGATGACAACCGGACTTGTTCAGGTATCCGGTAGTTCCGCATTAAATTACCCGTTAACTTTTAACAGGATTGAAATACAAATTGCACCGGATCAGGTACAAGGCAAAATTACATCGGGAACAATTTATATTGATAACCTGCGGTTTAAATACCCTGGCAGCACGACAGATGTTGAAAGAAAATCTTCTTTACCTGAAATGTTCAGACTTGAACAAAACTATCCGAATCCTTTTAACCCAAGGACAAATATAAATTATTCAATACCGGATTATGCTTTCGTTACCTTGAAAATATTCAACGTTCTCGGTGAAGAAGTGGGAGTTTTAATAAATGAATACAAAAACCCCGGCGATTACTCCCTAAGCTTTGATGCAAGCAGCTTAACCAGCGGAGTTTATATTTATTCTCTTGAAACAGGAGCTTTGTCAATTAACAGGAAGATGCTATTGATAAAATAGTCTTAACAAAGTAATAGTAAATAATTAACTTTGTAAATAATTAATGCTAAGAAAGCTGATTAAGAAATCGTATAATGTTTATTGCCGGGATTTAAACAACAAAGCAATATTTGAATTAACGATATAAATATTACATTACTTCACTTCGCTCATAAAAAAATATTTTACTTTTTAATAAGCATTACAAATCAATCAATCCAATGATTTTCCTATAGGATCTCTTTGGATTGATTGTCTTAGAAATCGATTACGAATTCTCAAACGCTGTTAGTTAAAAATTAATCGGAAACAGTATCCATATTCTCACATATTCATCTTTTATTTGATGATTAATGAATTCGTGGTCGAGTTGTTCATAAAGTTCTGATACATTTACACTAATAATTAATCACCCTTTATCCCATACATTTTATTTTTCTACCAGGCATATCCGATATCGAACCTTAATAAAGGTGCTGTCCCATTTAATTTATCGAAATCATCATCTGTATTTTTTCCGGAAAAGAAATAATAATCTATACCAACACCAAGGCCAATAGCAAACTGATCACCTGGAAACCATTGCCAGCCAACCAGACCTCCTACAGATGTTATTGAGAAAGATCCGTTATCATCACCACCGGATAGATTATTGTATGAAATATTAGGAGCGATATAGAACCCTCTTAAATTTATTCCGCTTGGATAAAATCTAACTTCTGAATTTATTCCAAATCCGGTAATACCTGAAACGGTGGGTATTTGAATTCCTCCACCAATAACCGTCCCATCATTTATTTTGTGGAAGAATGAGATATTATAAAACAATAAGAATTTCAGAGGATTAATAATTATCATATTACTCCGCGGTGTAATATCTTCGGTTCTGGAAATAATGAGCGATTCGGCATAAATTGTATCACCTGACTCAGGATCAATGGTCCATCTCTTTTCATCAGTACGATCTTGTCCAAAAGTTGAGAAGAATATTGCACAGCCCACAAAAAAAACCAGTAAAATAGTTTTCATTGTTTACTCCCGGTTGTTAATTATAAAAAATATTTGCGGAGTAATAAGACAATTGGCATGCCATTATTTAATTATGGTTAAACGGTTGGGACAAGAGTCAAGCGGTTAATAATATTCAAGTCATGGTTACACTTGCTTGAACAAATCCACAATACTATACAGCATATGTATCCTTTAGAGTACAAGAATAATAATACTGGAGTAACTTCTTAGGCAGGCACCAAATAAATTTAAAAGTACCAGATAAGTATTTATACAGTTAAGGTTTGATTAATTGAGCAGACTTTTCAGAATATGCTAATAATTATTCTATGGGGTTGTTTCGATTCTCCCGATTAAATCTGGATATGCAACAACCGGTGAATGAAAGGTTTCTGAGTATCACGAATTTATTCTTGATGTACCGAAGCAACCGCCATATTCCGGAATAATTCCACTAATTATATGCGAAAGAGTTATAACAATTATTTCCTGCTCCTTTTCCTTTTCTTTCCTAACCCGTTGAACAACGGAAACAGAAAGGTTATCGGGCCAAAGAAACCAGCCCATGTTTGCAAACCGATGTTACCTATAAGCTGCATACCAAGCAATTTCTCGAAGGAGTTATCATTTATTAAATAAGTCCAGGTTGCTGTAGGTACCTTTAAGCTGTCAAAAATAAAATC